>NZ_JCACCM010000196.1:0-48157 GCF_059501405.1 Myxacorys sp. | reverse complement strand
TGGGAGGAAGGAGTTGCCTTTAAAACTTTTGATGCTAAGAGATGCGTACTTTGCTTGAGCTACTTGGCTTGGGAGGAAGGAGTTGCCTTTAAAACTTTTGATGCTAAGAGATGCGTACTTTGCTGATTGATCGTGTCTAAATTAAATCGGAGCTGAGCTTCACGCTGAGCACGCTGAGCGATCGCGTCTGTCTCAGTTAAATTTTGCTGACAATACGCGATCGCATTTGCTAACTCATGTACATCCCCTGGAGTCACTAACCAGCCCGTTTCTCCCGATTCGACCAATTCCAGCGCGCCTCCTGCTTTTGCCGCAATGACGGGCGTTCCACACAACATTGCTTCTACAATGACTCGCCCAAACGGTTCAGCAACGGTTGACGTGTGAACAACTAGATCACACATTTGCATCAGTGCGATGACGTCCGATCGAAAGCCTAGAAAGGTAACGCGATCGCGCAGTCCTAGGTGATCGACTTGGCTCTGTAACTGTTGTACGTAGTCCTGTTCACCAAATAAAGCATCTCCAACAAAAACTGCCACTACGTTCTCTGAGCAGTGGCTCAGTGCCTCTAATAGCACATGCTGACCTTTCCAGGGAGACAACCGGCTGAAATGCCCAATCACAAATTTTTCCTGCAATTCTAAAGTTAATCGGAGAGTTTTAGCTTGGTTGTGATTCTCTTGGTATTGTTGAAGACGAAATCCGTTGTACACAACATGTACAGTTTCAGGATTCCCACCCGCTTCAATCAAGGCTGTTCGACTCGCTTGGGAATTAGCAATGACTAATGTAGCGCGGTTCGCCAAAGCTACCGCTAAGCGTCGATTCGTTGAGCTGAAGTGTTCTAAAGAAAGGATGTCGTGCAAATGATACACCAGTGGGCGACCACTCAAGAGGCTGGCGATCGCGCCAACCACTAGTGCCTTCTGGGTATTAGCGTAAATGAGATCGTATTGATGGCTCAACCGCGCTATCTTTGCAATCAGCGGCGCTAGCTGTCTTACACTTTTAAGCCCAGCCAGCCAACTGCTCTGCTTGCGGACACCAATCGGGGCTTGACTTAATACTTGAACCGCAATCTGGTTCTCTTCTAGCAATCGCCGAAATGCACCGTCCTCAAATAATCCGACAAGGCACTGACCGCGATGGCACATTGCAATATCCAGCAAACACAGTTCTGCACCTCCAGGTTTACCACTTTGGTCAAGAAAAAGAATTTTCACAGCAACGCAGCACAAAATGGGGTTTCAGCTAGCCATCCAAGCGGAATGCCAAATGTCTAGGGTCTAGCCTTCGACAGACTCCAACCAATTGTAAATTCGGTCTAGCTGCTCTAAGGTAATTAGCCCGTACTGCCACAAAATCATAGGTAAAGGACCTGGATTTTGTTCGCGGTATCTTAAGGCAAGCGAAATTGATGCAGTAGACAGTGAAAGTTCGTCTTGTAAAAAGCCAATAAATCTAGAGTGCTTTGCGACAGCCATGGGGCATCACCTCCGTACAGTGGACTATATTGTTGACAATCTAGTTCAAATTCCAGTGAGTGTATGGTTCAGTCTTCAATCTGGACTACCCTACCTCCTGAAATTGGAACAAAATTAATCTGCGAAACGAGTTATGTGGAAATGAACTTATTACAAACGCTTTGGTGATAGCCAAACCTCTTTAAGGCTTGACTAAATATAGGAACACTTTCTAAAAGCGGACTGGCGATTAAGATAATTGCCATATTGAATCTAAACCTCTATCTATAGAGCGATTGTCCCGCTGTTTTTAAGATATGTAACACAATATTACTGTTTATGTAACTTAAACAAAATTTTTAAAGCAGATGCGATCGTAGATCTAGGTTAATGATTTCAGGTTTTGGCAAGATTTCCAAAAAATTTAATATTTGGATTGCTTAGATATGAGAAATATCAGTTTCTAAGAAGTTGATTACGCTCTAGGAACTGTACGGGAATACGATCGCCGACCTTAATATTCAGTTCGCTTGCCCGCCCATCTGCTAACTCAATAACTTGATCAATATCGCCGATCGCAGGCCCATAGGTAGGGCATGGAGCTGATTGACAAGGCTGTACATTAGCCGCAATGTATTTCACGATTCCTTTTCGTAGGAAAACCATGTCTAACGGAATTAGCGTGTTTTTCATCCAAAACTGCGTTGGGCGAGCAGGTTCAAAAATAAACAGCATGCCGCGATTTGCCGCTAAGCTGGTTCGATTCATCAATCCAATTGCTTGCTCTTGCGGAGTTCTTGCAACTTCGAGTTGAATGGATTGTTCAGCAACTTGAATTTGTGCTGTGATCGGCAACATTTGTCCTAAAGCAGTACTTGCCTGTGCAGCGGTCGATGAATTTGGAGGCTGCGACGTTTGAAATAGCGCACATCCAACCAACAAACTTAGTCCTAGCCCAACGAATCCAACTTGATACTTCCGCACAATCTGGCGCACTCGCGATACCTTCACCATTACGATTCTCTTAACACATATCCAACGCCGCGGACCGTCTGAATTAGACGCTTCTCGCCTTCATCCTCGACTTTTAGCCGCAGATAACGGACATAAACTTCTATCACATTCGACTCTCCCACAAAATCGTAGCCCCACACGTTCTCTAAAATCTGTTCACGGGTGAGTACTTCGCGGGGATGCTCCATCAAATATTTGAGCAACTCGAATTCTTTCATTGTTAGATCGATCGTTCGCCCCTTTCGCAACGCTCGACGCGTCGCCAGATCTAACCCCAAATCACCAAATCTTAACTGCTCAGTGCTAGGCGTATCAGGTTTGAGATAAAGCTGAACGAGCTTCAGAAACTCATCACTACGGTAAGGCTTAAGAAAATAATCGTCGGCACCTGCCTCTAAACACGCTACGCGATCGTCAACGGTGTCTCGCGCCATCAGCAATAGCACCGGGACACGCGCACCAGAACTGCGCAGATCTTGGCAAAACGATAACCCCGACTCTCCCGTTGTTAACAAGCGATCGACAACCACTAACGCTGGGTTGCGTTCCATTGCCTGACGCAATCCAGCGTAGGCATCGTGAACCACGATCGTGTCATACCCAGATTCTTTTAGATCGAGACTGACGTGCTGAGCCAGCGATTCATCAGTTTCGACAATCAGTACACAAGGAGTAGATTCGAGAGAAACAATGCTCATACGATTAACCGGAAAATCACAACAGGACGCATCTCGGTTGATCACGCGGCTCGCTTTACTAATGTCTATCTGTTAGATGGAAAACTAGTGACGAGCAATATTCTCCCTTGTTTTAGCACGCATCTCAAAATATTAGTTAAATTCAGCTCATCACCTCCAGATTCAGCCGTTCTTAACAGCTTCGCTCAGATGGCTTTGCAATATCAGACGGCTTTGCAATATGAGGCAGCCCCCATCCCAGCTTTTCTCTAAGCACGTGAAAGAATTCATGCGGTCGTAGTCGAACAAAGCGAACCGGGTAAGGAGCTTTGCCAATACAAACGCGATCGTCAGGTAATACATAGCAGCCGGCATTCCCATCAGCCGTCAAGATCAACCGATTTGGTGCGGCAGGAAACAGAGTGACTAGCTGGTCGTTCGCAAACACTAACGATCGCGATGCTAACGAATGGGGACAAATTGGAACCAAAATGATCACTGGAACTCCAGGTGTAATAACCGGACCTCCTGCTGATAAGGAGTATGCCGTTGACCCTGTTGGAGTTGAGAGAATAATGCCATCTGCTGCAATGTCTACGCGAGTATGCTTACCAATTTCGACTTCAAAGTGACACATACTGGTCAGTGGTTCTCGGTGGAGAACCATCTCATTCAGACACAAAGCTTCCCATAGCAGTGTGTCCTGCCGAAGAATCTGCACCCGAAGCATCGTGCGTTCTTCAATTTCATAATCGCCATTGATTAAGCACTCGATCGCATCGGGCAGCTTGTCGAGCAGAATTTCGGTTAGAAATCCCATGTGCCCTGTATTAACGGCAAGCAGGGGAATCTGGCAGGGAGCTACCTGCCGACAGGCAGACAGAACAGTGCCATCGCCGCCCAGAACGATGGCAAATTTCATATCAGCATCAAACCCAGGCGGCATTAAGCGATCGATGGGCGTATGGCAAACTGGACTCTCTGGAGTTGCATATCCTAAAATACCTCCTGCTCCTGTTGCCAAAACAACGTCCCAGCCGCGAGACCGAAACTTGTCCTCTAACTCCTGAGCCGTCTGACAAGCGAGTGGTTTGTCATCGTTGAAAATAATGCCGACCTTGTGCGGGCGCATACTGAATTTATAGTGAGAGATCGGGGAAGAAAGATAAACTCTGAATGATTGATGAAGTATTCCTTAAGAACTAGATAAGACTGCAAAGCTATTGATTCCTCTGCCTATCGTATTTTCTAAAATCGGGGATACGTCTTTTTCTTCTTGTTCTCTTGTTTTTTCTTGGCCTCTGCCTGGGCAAACTCAACCTCTTTGAGCTTTTTCATAATTCGGCTGAAATAGTCCTGCATGTAAGACTCAAGCGTTGTCATATCCTTGCGATCGAGACCGAAAGTCGCATATACATCATCCATTGGCGCATTGAGAGGCTTCCCCGTCGCTACCACCTCAGTAAAAGCAAGCCGATCTGCGATGTTCCATGTCCACTGAAAGAACCGAGCCACACCCCTGACTCCGCGTAAAACCCCAATTGGCATCCGCGTTACCTTTGCTTCCCTGCCAGACAGCCGCTCACAGAGTTGAATAATTTCTTCGGCTGCCCAAGCGCGAGATCCAACCACTGGAAAGATTTTCCCTTCAGTCTCAGAAACTTTGAGCGCTCGAACCGCAAACTTGGCGATGTCGATCGTATCCATGTACGCCGTTGGAGCAGTGTCACCCATTACCCAAACCGCCTGATTCTCCAGAATTGGAATAGCATACTGACCAATGAGACCTTGCAAAAATCCGCAGGGACGCAAAATCGTGTAGTTCAGCCCACATTGTGCCAAGAATTTTTCAGTACAGGCCTTGATGTCCATCAAGGGAACGTCCGGAAATTTCTCAGCATCGAGAATCGAGAAAAAGATATAGCGCTCGACCCCCGCCGCTTTCGCTGCCTTGATCAGGTTGACTTTGCCGTCCCAGTCTACTTGTCGAATGGTCAGTGAATCGGTTGCTCGTGCGGTTGCAGCATCAATTACAGCTGTCACACCCTCTAGTGCTTTTGGCAGTGAATCAGGGTTACATAGATTTCCCGTTACTAACTCCGCACCCCATTCCTTTAGAAATGTCGCCTTCTTTGGACTGCGAACTAAACAGCGAACTTCGTATCCCTCGTCTAGGGCGCGACGAGTCACCTGTCTGCCAAGAGTGCCGGTAGCACCCACAATCAATACGCTCATGAGGGGTTTGGTGACAAATTGTAAACTTTTCGTCAAATTTTATCAGAAATCTCGACCTAAAGTAAAAAATTTGATGTTCAAAGATGAGATTTATGATTAATGCTTCTCATCCTAACGTAGATGGATCAAGCTAACATAGCCCGCGATTACTGGTGAAGCACGGGTTTGAATAAGGTCAAGACGATTGGAGCAAAGTTAAATAGTCTAAACTAAAAATTAGGACTTGGGTTCAGTCCGTTTTGGAAAAGGCGTACGCTACGCTGGAGACGGTCTTGCTCTCTAAGCGGTGTGATGCTTTGAAAAGCTGCACAGCTACTACTGCCAATATTTTTTGCTATGTCGAACTCAAATTCGCTTTCCGCCCAGCCGCCCGACAGTGTGCCTTCACCGCTAGCAGAACCATTAAATTGCACTGTTCAACATCCAGTTAATCTAGGCAATGTCCGTCATTTGCAGCAGAAAATACTCGACTTGAATAAGGCGCAACAAATGGCAGAGTTCTTTAGTTTACTGGGCGATACGAATCGGTTAAGAATTCTGTCTATGCTGGCAGTTCAGGAGTTATGCGTTTGTGACCTTGCAGCGGCAGTAGAAATGAGCGAGTCGGCTGTTTCGCACCAGCTTCGCGCGCTGCGGGCAATGCGTTTAGTGGGATATCGCAAGCAAGGGCGCAATGTCTTCTATTCCCTCAAAGATCATCATGTGTTTAATTTGTATCGCGAGGTAGCTGAACACTTAGATGAAGAGGATTAAATAGGAAAAAGGGAAAGGGCAGATCCTGAGAGTGCAGTTTTCCTTTTTCCTTTGCCTTTGCTTATTCTTCTCCCCCTTGGAGCTTGAGTAGCAAGAAGCCCAAGGACAACCCGACGAGGATGAGGCTAAACGCTAAGAAGGCAGTATTAAAAATCTCTCCAGCCATGATGTGATTTCTCCAAATAAGGAATATTAGTCGGTTGTGCGCTAGGCGACCTGACTTAAATAAACAGGCGTCATTCCTGAGATAGGATTTCCTGCATAACGTATTCTAGAGCAGTTCCAAGGCTGGTTTTTACGATTTTGTAAATTTGATGATCAACCGTTCTCGTTTAGTTGTTACACTTGGCGATCCTGCTGGGATTGGAGCAGAAGTCGTTTTGAAAGCACTTGCAGATCCGATCGCGATCGCAGGGGCAGACATTACGCTCTCCGGGAGTTCTGCCTATCTACAAGACGCCTACGATCGCTTGAAGTCAGTCTGCAACGATCCTTTAGCAGATCCACATCAGTTCAATATTCTAGAAACAGAGATACCCGATCCGGTCATGGTTGGCGTTGAGACTGCTATTAGTGGTGATGCAAGTTTCCGGTGGTTGGACAACGCGATCGCGCATACCTTGAACGGAGAGTTTGATAGTTTAGTCACCGCTCCTATTGCAAAATCTGCTTGGAAAGCGGCAGGACATCTTTATCCTGGACAGACTGAACTTTTAGCGGAGCGAGCTGGCGTCGGTCGCTTTGGAATGCTATTTGTCGCTCAATCTCCTCATACGGGATGGACGTTGCGAACGTTGTTAGCCACAACTCATATTCCGCTCTGTCGAGTATCGGAGACCCTAACACCAAAACTCCTCACGCTCAAGTTAGATCTGCTTTTAGAGTGTTTGCAGCGCGACTTTGGTATCACTCAGCCTCGGATTGCGATCGCGGGTCTCAATCCTCATAGTGGTGAACAAGGACAACTGGGGCATGAAGAAGCCGATTGGATGAGTGCTTGGCTCGACGCGATGCGGCTTCAGTTTCCTCAAGCCACACTAGAGGGACTTCTACCACCTGATACCCTCTGGGTAAAGCCGGGTCAAGCTTGGTTTGGCACAGGAGCAGGGAACGCCCATGATGGGTATCTGGCGCTTTATCACGATCAAGGCTTAATTCCGGTCAAGCTAATGGCGTTCGATCGCGCGGTCAACACCTCGATTGGGTTGCCCTTTATTCGGACCTCTCCTGACCACGGAACCGCCTTTGATATTGCAGGTAAAGGGATTGCTGATGCGACCAGCATGAAAGCCGCTATTCAGCTTGCTGTTGAACTGGCGCAGCGAAAGCAAAATGCTTCACAAGCGTAATTCCACCGGGGTTATAAACTGCCGATTTCCATTCTGCGCAATGTTGCTCAGGGCGACACAAGGACTGAGTAAGTAAGGTTTTTGCGCTACTACCAAAGGAGGAGATTGTGTCAGAGCCTCCTGACTTCACACCTAAGACTGAATTGATTTTTTGGGTTGATTAGCTAACAATATAGGGAAGATTCGGTATATCTCACTACCAAAAATATAGCCCACGCTAAAGTTTCGCCTCAAAACTGAAATCAAGCCAATTTTTGCCAAGTTTTTCTGGTTCGACTGTCATTATTCAGATCCAGAGTTTTAACTTCCTATTTCACACCTCAATTTCTGATATCTGATACAAGAAGGTGCCACATGCTTCAAACTGCACAATATTCGCTTAGCTTAATTCAGGACGAAGTGCGTCAATTGGTTGATCAAGGAACTGTCAGCCGGTATCAACCCATCTACACGCTCTGCAAGCACATTCCTGCCCGCGAATGGGTTCATTTTGAGAGCGAACTAGAGCATCACGGGTTTCTCCTGCGCGATCGCATCGGAGACCTGATGGGTCATGAGTCTTGGGAAAACGACTGATTCTCTCTACACATTTTTTCACACGACGAGGTTTAAACACGATAAGGTCTGAGGTTTACGGCGTCGCCAATCTCAGACCTCTTTGATGCTAGGCAATCCCAGTAAAAACTTTTTCTGCTGGACCAGTCATATAGATTCGGTTGTCTGTTGCCCATTCGATTGCTAAAGATCCGCCCGGAAGCTCGACAGTGGCTCTGCGATCGCACTTTTCATTCAGAACTCCTGCCACGAGGGATGCACAGGCTCCTGTTCCACAGGCTAAGGTGATGCCCGCTCCGCGTTCCCAAACGCGCATTTTGAGATAGTCCGATCTAACTACTTGAATGAATTCGGTATTGATGCGTTGTGGAAAGACAGCGTGATTTTCAAACTGAGGACCAAGTTGCTCAAGCGCAATTTCAGCTACGTCTTCAACAAACGTGATGCAGTGAGGATTTCCCATACTGACGCAAGTCACGTTCCACATTTTGCCAGCGACCTCTAGCGGTTGATTCACGACTTTCTGATCGGCAGCCACCAGGGTTGTCGGAATTTCTCCTGCTAACAGTCGAGGCTCTCCCATATTGACTGTGACTTGACCATTCTCCTCTAATTTCGGCGTCATCATGCCTGCCAAGGTATGAATCTGATATTGCGCTCTAGATGCGCCCGCTTCGGCAGTTTCTAGATCTGCCAAGAACCGTCCCAAGCAACGAATTCCATTGCCGCACATTTCAGGTTCGGAGCCATCGGAGTTGAAAATCCGCATGCTGTAGTCGGCTCCGTCTTGTCCTGGCAAGGCGAAAATTACCCCGTCTGCGCCGATCCCAAAGTGGCGATCGCACATTTTTATCGCTTGTTCTGGCGTTAAAAGTGGGTCTACTGCGGCTCGATTGTCGATCAAAATAAAGTCGTTGCCGATCCCGTGGTACTTTGTGAATTCGATAGTCATGGGCTTTTAGAAACGTAGATTGGTTTAAATGTGCAGAGTTCTGACGATTGAGGCACTCTATAAAGGTTGGAGCGGTAGATGAAGGAATTTAATTATGGCGCTAGACCTAGATACTGGATTGCCAAGCACTCGTCAGATTCAAACCATAATTCGTGAAGAAACAGAAGTCGAGATGAAGCTTACGACAGGCGATGTGCTAACAGGTAAAGTGCGTTGGCAAGACACTCACTGTATTTGTTTGCTTGATCCCCACGAGCAGCCGACCATTATTTGGCGACAAGCGATCGCATTCATTAAACCAAAATTGTAAGTAGACCAAAACTGTAGGCAATATGTATCGGTTATTGGGTTAACGGTGAGATTGGCTGAAACTCCTAGGGATGTACGACAGCGCATCTCTACCCTTAAGTTTTTGCTCCGATCTAGCCATTACTTACCCAACGCCTGCTATTAGGATGGCTCTGTCAAATCGTCTGCGATCGCGTATTCTGTCCCATTTAAGCTAACGGTTGAAAGTGGAACTTGACCGTCAGAAAATAATGGCTGGGCAGCAGTTCCGTCTGTGTTGGGCGGTGCGCTAATGGCTTCATTCGCTTGAATGAGAGAATGAAACCCTCCGCAGAGTAACAGTCGATCGCCAACCTGAATATCGACTTGATTGTCAGGAAACCGCAGGAACTTGCCTTCGCGCCGAACGGCTTGTACCCGGATACCGTACTGATTTAATACATCGAAATCCGCTAGGGTTTTGCCAGCAATTGGACTTTCTGATGGAACTTCTAACCATTGACACGACGCATTAAAGGCAGGAACTGCCGCTTCTCCTTTCGCCAATTCAGCAAAGGTCGCCATTTCGTCGGGTTCTCCTACCAGCAGTAAGCGATCGCCCTGTTCCAAGGTGGTTTGAGGATCGGGATAATCAATTTCTCCTCCACCCGCCCGCCGAATTGCCATCAACGCTACCCCAGTTAGCCGCCGCATATCTGCTTCTTCTAACGTCATTCCGGTTAAAGGCGAGAGATCGGGCAGGCTGTACCATTGGCTGTTCATCTCTTTAGTAGCCGCTTTCAAATCTCGTGAGATTTCTGAGGAAGGACGTTCAGGACGAAGTTCACGGTAGTGAGAATTCCGAATTTGCTGAACCTCTCGCTGAACGGCTGCTGGAGTCAGCCCAACGCCATTCAACAGATGGGCTGACAGTTCTAAGCTCGCTTCAAATTCGGGTTGAACAACTTCTTTTGCCCCCAATTGATAGAGCAGTTCAATATCTTTGTCTCTGATTGCCCGGACCACAACATCTAATTCGGGCGAAATTTCGAGCGATCGCTTCAGGCAAAGACGAGTACTCATCGCATCGGGAAGCGAGATCGCCATGCCTTGCGCATGAGCAACCCCTGCTTTTTCGAGAACATGCAGACTCACCGCATTGCCGTAGATATAGGGCAGTCCTGCCTCGCGGACTTTCTGAATGCGGCTTTCGGATTGATCAATCACCAAGACTGGATAATTGCGATCTTGCAAGAGACGAACAATATTACGTCCAATGCGACCATAGCCGCAAACGACAACGTGATTCTGAGTCGGCAGATCATCTGAGATAGCCAGGGGAAGATCGGATTGATCTAAATACCTCGCCAGCCGGGGGATCGATTCTGCCCACGTAAAGAGCGTCGGGATCAGTCGCAACACAAATGGTGTCAGAACCAACGTTACAGCAGTTGTGCCTAAAATCAGCAGATAAACGTGGCGAGAGACTAATCCCAGCGATCGCCCTTCGCTTGCCAACACAAAGGAAAACTCTCCAATTTGAGCGAGACCTAATCCGGTTAGTAAAGCAGTCTTGAGCGGATAACGAAACCCTCGAACAATAGGCGTCACGATCAAAAATTTACCGACAAATACGAGAGCTACCAATTCTAAAATGAGTTCTAGATTGTTCCAGAGAAACACGGGATCGATCAGCATGCCGATCGCGGCAAAAAACAGCGCTGCGAAAATATCGCGCAACGGCTCGACATAAGCCAGCGTTTGATCAGCGTACTCTACCTCTGAAATCATCAAGCCTGCGACAAACGCTCCCATTTCGATCGAAAGACCCAAATGTTCAGTCAGCAACGCAATGCCAAAACAAATGGCAACAACCCCCAATAAAAATAATTCGCGACTTTCGGTTTTAGCTAATAGTTTTAATAGCGGCGGAATGATCCAGATTCCTGCCGCGATCGCACCCAAAGCAAATAATCCAGTTTGTAGCAGTGCCCACCCCACGGCTAATCCAATGTCTTGAACGGGCTTATCGAGTGCAGGCAGCACCGCCAGCATTAAACCCAATGCCAGATCTTGAACCACCAGCATTCCTAACATGACCTGCCCGTGAGGTGTGCCAGTTTCGTTGCGCTCCATCAAGCACTTCAACACGACTGCCGTTGATGAGAGCGATAGAATCGCCCCAAGAAATACCCCTTGCGGCGGCGACGTTACCCAGCCCATGCCTAATGAGACAAGGGTCGTTATGACAATTGTTAAGGTAATTTGTAAGCCTCCTCCACCAAGGCTGATCCCCTTTACCTTCTTCAATTCTGAGAATGAAAACTCAACTCCCAGCGCAAATAGTAGAAAAGCGACGCCAAACTGCGCTAACGTCTCGACCTGAATAATTTCTTTGATTAACCCTAGTCCGGTTGGACCAACCACAACTCCTGCTAGCAGATATCCAAGCAAAACGGGTTGCTTTAATAGTGCTGCTAGCAGTCCGCCCCCTGCTGCTGCCGCCAGAACCAAGACGAGATCAACAATTAGCCTGAAGTCTTCTTGCACAGCTTTATTAGAAAATTATTACAGTCTATAAACTTCAGAATACTAAGTTTTCCTGATAATCGGTCAAGTCCAAACGGCGATTTACAGAGCAATCGTAGATTAATTCTTAAGGAATCTTGCTTTCTCCTAAACGGGTGAAGACAAGACGGGTTGTATATGATACAAGTCTTAGCTCAAGGAGTTTCTGTAAATCGCTTACTCTAAATGGCTTTGTCAACCATTACGTTGACCGAGATTTAACTGAATCGTGTTGTCCGACACCGAAACTAGGGCAAAATGATTCGGGGGTTATCTGTACAAACTGCTGCTTTGGAGTTTAGGGAAGCGCTATGAGCATTGAGAAAATTGTTGAACAAGCCCTACAAGATGGCTATTTGACACCAGCAATGGAAGCGGAGGTCGGACGGATTTGCGATACTGCCTCGGAACTGTCGATCGAGGAATACATGGCGCTAGATCGCCTAATGGGATCGCTACTAACAGGCGAAGTTGTCGCCGTTCCTCGCAAGCAGTTTATTAACGTAATGGAAGAATTAGTATTAACGGAAGCGATCGCGCGGGTGGCAGAGATCGAAGCCACGAGCGATCGCACCTTAGATCTAGGCGATATTGCAGCTTATGCTCTAAACCGTTTGCTACCACTCTATGCCACTACGGAGGAGGGCGCTAGTTATCAGCGACAGAGAGCCAAAGAAGAACTGCAAGGGCTAATCGCTCAGCAAGTGGGAGAAGCAATCGCCCGTAATTTAGATCGCCCTGACTTCTTTCCTGAACGGCAAGCGTTCGGCAAAAACTCTAAAGACGAAATCCTTACTCAGGTTAATGCCTTATTGCAAGCCTATGCCCCTACCTTTGAGCCAGAACCCAAGTAATCCTAAGCGATCAAACTATTACAGTATTCAAGCAAGTTGAAGATTTTAGTTTAAGGACACCCGTGATCTGCAAAGATAGCGGGTGTCTTTATGGGCGAACACTCACAGGAGTTCCCAACTCTATTTGTTTTGCAAGCGCTTCAATATCAGCGTTTTTCATGCGAAGACAGCCATGCGAAACGGCTTCTCCAAGTAGCGATTCATCAGGCGTGCCGTGAAACCCGATTAGCAGCTTACCGTGATTGTAAAAGCCGAGCCACCATTTTCCCAAAGGATTGCGATCGCCTGGTGGAATTACTTCTCCTGTAATGGGATGTTGCCAAACGGGATTTTGATATTTCTGGAAAACCTGGAACGATCCGAGTGGTGTTTCCCAGCCTTCTTTGCCAATTGCGACTGGAAAGCTCTTTTTGAGGGCTTTGCTCTGGTAAACGTAGACCCTGCGATCGCTCAAATCCACGATCAAGTTGTATGTCGATACTGGCGATAGCACAGCCACAGGTTTCGGTCGAGAGTCAGCAAAAACCGAGGGCCAGGTCAACGTTGGTAAACCTACTTTGTGTCGTTGAGCGCTAAGCAGCAAGAGCCCTGATCCAATGCAGAGCAGCATAAGATGATGCACGATAGGAGACGTTTGAAGCTTTGTAGCCATGATGCGATCGCAAAATTTCCTTACGGCAAATGCTTCGGTGTTCCCAATTTAGCCTTTTGAAGAACGTTAAATAAACCTAAAATATTTGGTTTTTCCCGGAACTGATCGCATTGAAAAGGAATCACCCTAGGAAAACAGCAAATCTAAACGCTTTAACTAGAATCAGTAATTTTTAGTTAAGGTGTGCAGCTTAAGGCTAATTTGCTACACCACTTTGTGAAGAATGGGTAGAGTTAGGTTCAAAAACCAAACCCAAACCTACAATGCTGTCGAGTGGTGTGATGTATTCATTTTTGATGTGTGAGGAGCTACCGCTATGCGTGAAAAGTTGCTATTAGCGATCGTCGTCACCTTGTCTTTAAGTTGGTTACAGCAACTTTCGACGCCAACCGCTAGAATTTCGCCTCAAATCGAACAAGCTCGCGATTCGATAGCGAGCTTTATTGCTTCCAATACTTCTGATAATAATACGACTCCGTCTTCTTACCCATGACCTTTTATCTCTACCTGTAGAAGCATCTTTTAGGTCTAGAGCAAGATATGCTGGTAACACAACCGAACAAACTCCCGATCCAGGGGAACTTTCCTTGATACAGAGCGGTCAGAAGATTTGGAAACTAGAACATCTTTGAGCTTCCGCCCATGAGTCAGTCCTTTCCTGTATCCTGGTCTTCGGTTGAGGTAGCGGTTCCTCAAACGCCAGTGCAAGCAGAAAAACTCTCTAATTACGATTTAGTACTTCAGTGTCAAGTCGGGCATCGTCCAGAGAAAGCGGTGTTCGCTGAACTCATGCGGCGATATCAATCGCACGTAGACAAAGTTCTCTATCATCTTGCTCCTGATTGGCAAGACCGTGCTGATCTCGCACAAGAAGTTTGGATTCGGGTCTACCGCAATATTCCCCGGCTGAATGAGCCTGTGAAGTTTAGAGGTTGGTTGAGCCGCATTGCGACCAATTTGTTTTACGACGAGTTACGCAAACGGAAGCGGACAGCGAGTCCTCTCTCATTGGATGCTCCACTCTCCCTCGAAGATGGCGAACTGGATTGGGAAATTGCCTCAGAAACGCCCGGTCCTGATGAAGAGTTAAGCACCCGCGAGTTCTACGACCAGTTGAATGATGCGATCGCAGACTTGCCCGAAGTCTTTCGTACTACTATCGTCCTTCGCGAAATCGAAGGCATGGCCTATGAAGAAATCGCAGAAATTACAGGCGTTTCTCTAGGAACGGTAAAGTCTAGAATTGCTAGAGCACGTTTACGTTTGCAGACTCAGTTGCAGCAATACCTTGATGGCAAGTAACCGTTAAAGTCCCCGTACTGTTACCTTAGTTAGGTGAATTTACGGTTTGGTTTTGATAGTATTCTTCACAATGAAAGCTCTAGTTGTTAGAGTGACTAGTTGAGGAGTAGATGAGCCAGAAGCTCTCATTAGTTGAGTGGGTATTCTCCTAACAGAAGTGATCCCAAATGAATCCCAGATTTGATCCGCGTGATAAATCCATGCAACCTTCGTCCCATTTTCCCCAGGAGCCTATGAGTTCTCAGGGTCAGTCCGAATCCAATCTTCACGGCGATTCGCTCTATGAAACTCCGAAAGATCGCTTTGAGTTGCTAAGTGCCTACCTAGATGGTGAGGTGACTGCAACCGAGCGGCGTCAAGTAGAGGAGTGGCTAGCCAACGACCCAACCGTTCAGCAACTTCATGCACGACTGCTGAAATTGCGTCAGGCGTTTCGCTCTATTCCTGCTCCTGCGCCGAGCCAGCCTGTCGAAGCAGCGATCGATCAAGTATTTGACAAGATTGAGCGGCGTCCCAATTTGAGTTTAGTTCGGGGCGTCAATACTCAAAGGTTTGCTATACCGATGAGTGTTGCTGCCATGTTTGTGGGCGCAGTCACCGTATTTGGTCTTAATCGATTGCAGTCTCCTAGCGCTCCTCAGCCTGTTGCAGTACAGCAATCTGAACCTTTAGAGACAGGCGGATTAATGGTGGCGCTTGATCAACCTGTCGTGGCCATCCCCAAGACCACTTCGCCTAATGTCAAAACGCCAGAAAACAAGCCTTTCGACCATAAGGGTGGCGACGCTCACTAAGCTGTTGTTTTCAGTTTGGCAAAGCTGATAGGGCTCTAGTTAGATTCTCGATAATCCGTAGTTCACCTCAGAACTACGGATTATTTTGTTGGTGACTCCCATACTTTTAGGCATAACTTTTGCTGAGTTTGTCTGGGGTTGATTGGCTATAGTTTGTAACGCCTCAATTAGAATAAGTAGACCATTGGTTTTATCCGTAGGAGTCGCGATCGTGGAGTCCCGTTACACCCCCGCAGAAATTGAGGCAAAGTGGCAGCAAACTTGGGCAGAACACCAGCTTTATCAAACGTCTGAAACGAGTGACAAGCCAAAGTTTTATGCGCTATCGATGTTTCCCTACCCGTCAGGCAATCTGCACATGGGACACGTACGGGTCTATACGATCGTGGACGTGATTGCTCGGCTCAAGCGAATGCAGGGCTACCGTGTTCTCAATCCGATGGGGTGGGATGCCTTTGGACTGCCTGCGGAAAATGCAGCGATCGAGCGAAAAACTCAGCCTGCGAAGTGGACGTACCAAAATATTGACCAGATGCGGGAGCAGCTAAAGCAGTTAGGCATTTCTTTTGATTGGGATCGAGAAATCGCCACCTGCTCACCTGACTATTACCGCTGGACGCAGTGGATTTTTTTAGAGTTTTTCAAAGCGGGATTAGCCTATCAGAAGGAAGCTACGGTCAATTGGGATCCGATTGATCAAACGGTACTTGCAAATGAACAGGTCGATGCCGAAGGAAAGTCGTGGAGATCAGGCGCGATCGTAGAGCGAAAATTGCTGCGCCAGTGGTTTCTCAAAATCACCAATTACGCCGACCAGTTGTTAGCCGACCTCGACAAACTGACCGGATGGCCTGAGCGCGTCAAGCTGATGCAGGCAAACTGGATCGGCAAATCAGTCGGAGCGTATTTAGAGTTTCCAATTGTAGGGATCGATGAGAAGATCGGCGTCTTCACGACTCGCCCGGATACAGTCTATGGCGTCAGCTATGTCGTGCTAGCGCCTGAACATCCGCTCACTCAGAAAGTAGCGACCTCTGATCGCGTTTCTGCGGTTGAAGCGTTTGTTCAAGAAGTCTCTGGTCAAAGCGAGATGGATCGCACGGCAGAAGATCGACCAAAGCGCGGCATTCCGACAGGCGGCACAGCGATTAATCCGTTCACAGGTGAGGAGATCCCGATTTGGATCGCGGACTATGTGCTGTATGAATACGGAACTGGCGCTGTCATGGGCGTGCCCGCTCACGATGTGAGAGATTTCCAGTTTGCAACCCAACAGAATTTACCGATTAAGGTTGTCATTGCACCGCCCGATCAGCCGATCTCCGACCTGAAAGAAGCGTACACGGAAGCTGGAACAGTCGTGAATTCTGCTCAATTTGATGGCATGGTTTCAACCGAGGCAAAGGGTGAGATCGTCGCCTACGCTGAGAAACAAGGTTGGGGAAAAGCCCGAATTCAATATCGCTTGCGGGATTGGTTGATTTCTCGTCAACGCTACTGGGGTGCGCCGATTCCGATTATTCATTGTCCCGAGTGCGGTGCGGTTCCGGTTCCAGAGGCCGATCTGCCTGTGCAATTGCCAGAAGATGTTGAACTGTCGGGCCGGGGTGGTTCTCCGTTGAGTAAATTAGAGTCTTGGCTGAATGTGCCTTGTCCGTCCTGCGGAACGCCTGCCAAACGAGAAACTGACACGATGGACACCTTTATTGATTCATCGTGGTATTTCTTGCGCTATCCCGATGCTAAGAATGATCAAGCAGTCTTTGAGCGCGCGAAAACGAACGATTGGATGCCCGTTGATCAATATGTTGGCGGCATTGAACATGCAATTTTACACTTGCTGTACTCGCGGTTTTTTACAAAGGTGTTGCGCGATCGCGGCTTGCTCAACTTTGATGAACCGTTTGAGCGGTTGTTGACTCAAGGCATGGTGCAAGGCAGAACTTACAAAAATCCGACAACCGGAAAATACGTCTTGCCGATTGACATTAAGGATCCAGCAAATCCGATCGATCCCGATACAGGTGAGACGCTGGAGGTCGTCTTTGAGAAGATGTCAAAGTCGAAATATAACGGGGTGGCTCCGGGAGATGTTGTCGATAAGTACGGCGCAGATACCGCTCGCATGTTCATTCTGTTCAAAGCGCCGCCTGAAAAGGATTTGGAGTGGGAAGATGCAGACGTTGAGGGGCAATTCCGATTTTTGAATCGGGTCTGGCGATTGGTGAGCGAATCCGCAGAATCTCTTAAGACCGCACGATCACAAGATCTCACTAAACCGGAAAAAGAATTGCGTCGAGCGATTCACACGGCAATTAAAGAAGTCACTGACGACTTGCAGGGCGACTATCAGTTCAATACAGCCATCTCAGAATTGATGAAGCTCAGCAATGCGCTGGGAGATTTTCCGGAAAAGACTTCTTCAGCTTTTGCAGAAGGAATCAAAACCTTGCTGCTGCTGTTGGCCCCGTTCTCGCCTCACCTCACCGAGGAGCTGTGGCACGCGATCGGACAGCCAGAATCGATTCATACTCAACCCTTTCCAACCGTCGATCCAACAGCGCTCATTGCGGATGAGAAAACGATTGTGATTCAGATTATGGGGAAAACTAGAGGCACAATCGAAGCGGCAACTGCGATCGCAGATGACAAAGTTGCTTTAGAAAAATTTGCCACCGACTCGGACGTTGCTCGTCGCTATATCGATGGAAAAACCATCAAGAAGGTGATTGTCGTACCTGGCAAACTGGTTAACTTCGTCGTCTCCTAACCTCTTGCGAGCGGCTCATCAAATCTCAGGTGGAAGCAGGAAGCAAATTGTTTCCTGCTTCTCGGTCCGTTTAGCTCGCATTTGTAGCTTGCTGGACTAGCTCAATCACCTGTGAGCGGCTCAGCTTCTCAGAGCCATGCTGCATCGCGTCTAGCGTGGCGTGCGCCAACGTGAGGATGATTTGGCAAAAGTCGAAGGCTGGACTACCTGGGGGTAACGATGTGATGTAGGCATTCGCCAGCTGAAGCTGACGACGAGAATATGCTTGCATGTTGTCATTGGTCCAGCCATCGGGATAGAAGTCCACACGACGGGTCAAATCTTCGCTGTGGTTACGAAGAATATTCACCGACTGCAAGCCTCGACCAAAGCCGATCGCATCCATCCGGTCGGTTTGTGTGCCATCATGCCAAGACCACAAATCTGAAAGCAGTAGCCCCACCGAACCTGCCACGCTAAACGTATAGCGATCGAGATCGGTTTCGGTTTGAATCATCCAGTTTTGGTCTGCCCAGTGCGCCATTCGATCTGCCATTGCCGCCGTTGATTCCCACACTCGCGGCGCAATGTTTGCAGGCGCAAAGGTTGCCCATTCACCAATTCGCAGCGACACCTCTGGTAGCTGATCAGCGTACCCGCTAAAAGCAGGCTCAAAATCCTTATCTCCAAATCCATCTACTCCAGATTGGAGAATTAAGCTAATCTGCCGAAGAATCTTAGCTTTGACGGCATTATCAAGGTGGGGGTCATCTTCAATTTCGTCGATCGCTCGCATACAGAGGTAAGCAGATGCCACAGCTTGTTGCAAACCTTGCGGCAGCCGACTGATGGGAATAAAAAATGTCCGACTCGTATCTTTCAAGACCTCAAGGGCATCTTTTCGCATGTTCATGTGGTGTTCACTCCTCTCTCCAAACTTTATATACCAGGCTGTGATCTAAAACGGTGTTTC
This sequence comes from Myxacorys sp., assembly GCF_059501405.1. NCBI lineage: Bacteria > Bacillati > Cyanobacteriota > Cyanophyceae > Leptolyngbyales > Leptolyngbyaceae > Myxacorys > Myxacorys sp. The sequence goes on along the minus strand of NZ_JCACCM010000196.1, from coordinate 28,997 downwards.
CTTGGCAAAAGCACCGAACTTCAACTACTAAAGCTCTTAGTCATCACGATATTAAATGACAGTGTTTCAAGAGAAATGAGAAATCCTGGAAAAGTTCAGTATTCACAACGGTTGACTGAAGTCTAATGGGTCTAATTTGAAGTTGCAGTACTCCTTGTGGAATAGACTACTAAATTGTTCTATCAGTTTTACTAATGGTTATGAACTACTGGTTGCTTAAGTCCGAGCCAGAGGTTTATGGAATTCGAGATTTAAAGCGCGATTTCACCACTATCTGGGATGGAGTCCGCAACTATCAAGCGCGAAATTTCCTACGCGCTATGCAACCGGGCGATCTAGTCTTCTTCTACCATTCCAACACTAGCCCTCCTGGAATTGCTGGATTGATGAAGGTGGTGGAAGCTAACCTTGCCGACCCCACTCAGTTTGATTCAAGCAGTCCCTATTACGATCAAAAATCGACGCCTGACGCGCCCCGATGGCAAACTGTTTGTGTAGAGTTTGTCGAAGAATGGGCTGAAATTGTTTCCCTCGAGCAGCTAAAACAAACCTTTACACCGGATGACCTTATGGTAGTGCGTCCGGGAAATCGCCTTTCTGTAACAGCTGTAAGCCACTCGACGGCTCAAAAAATTCTAAAACTAGCAAACCCCCATCGAGCGATGCCTGCTATAGCAGATTGAGGTAGCAATCCCCAAAATCTTAGGTAGAAATCCCTAATCTTTACCCTCACTTTTGACGATCGCTAAGCTAGAATTGTAAAGGCTTCTTTACCATCCCTAGCTGGACTTTTTATGACCCTCCCAATCCGCAACGTTGCTATTATTGCCCACGTTGACCACGGCAAAACAACTCTTGTCGATGCTTTGCTGAAACAGTCTGGTACGTTTCGAGAGGGAGAAGACGTTCCAGATTGCGTGATGGACTCGAATGACCTAGAGCGTGAGCGGGGCATCACGATCTTGTCGAAAAATACGGCGGTTCACTACGGAGACACGCTGATCAACATCGTCGATACACCTGGACACGCGGATTTCGGCGGCGAGGTGGAGCGAGTGTTGGGCATGGTAGATGGCTGTCTGCTGATCGTCGATGCGAACGAAGGCCCAATGCCTCAGACGCGCTTTGTATTGAAGAAAGCCTTGGAAAAAGGGCTGCGTCCGATCGTCTTTGTGAATAAGATCGATCGGCCTCGGGCTAATCCTCACATTGCGGTTGATAAAGTACTCGATCTGTTCCTTGAACTGGGTGCTGACGATGATCAGTGTGAGTTTCCCTATCTTTTCGGCTCTGGTTTGTCTGGCTTTGCCAAAGACACCCTGGAAGAAGAATCAAGTGACATGAAGCCCCTTTTTGAGGCGATTTTGCGTCACGTTCCCCCGCCTGTGGGTGATGCCGAAAAGCCACTCCAGCTTCAAGTCACAACGTTGGACTACTCGGATTACTTGGGTCGGATTGTGATCGGCAAAATTCACAACGGCACGATTCGCATGGGACAGCAGGCGGCGATCGTTACAGAAACAGGCGACGTGGTGAAAGGCAAGATTACGAAGCTTATGGGCTTTGATGGGCTTAAGCGCGTCGAAATTCCTGAAGCAACAGCGGGCAACCTGGTGGCTGTGGCCGGATTTGCAAATGCCAACATTGGCGAAACCATTACCGACCCCAATGATCCTCAAGCGTTGCCGCTCATTAAAGTAGATGAGCCAACCTTGCAGATGACCTTCTCGGTGAATGATTCGCCGTTTGCTGGACTGGAAGGTGATTTCGTGACATCCCGGCAGATGCGCGATCGCTTGTACCGCGAGCTTGAAACGAACGTTGCGCTTCGCATCGAAGACACGGACTCGCCCGATAAATTGGCAGTTTCAGGTCGAGGTGAACTGCACTTAGGTATTCTGATCGAAACGATGCGTCGGGAAGGCTACGAGTTTCAGGTATCTCAGCCGCAGGTAATTTACCGTGAAATGAATGGACACCCCTGTGAGCCGTTTGAAACCTTAGTGTTGGATGTGCCTGAAGAAGCGGTCGGTGGCTGCATCGAGCGGTTAGGTCAGCGTCGCGGCGAGATGCAGGATATGCAGGTCGGATCAAACGGACGCACAAATCTTGAATTTGTGATTCCAGCACGGGGATTGATTGGCTTCCGAGGGGAGTTTATGCGAATTACTCGTGGTGAGGGCATCATGAACCACAGTTTCTTGGAGTACCGCCCTATGAGTGGCGACATTGAAGCGCGTCGCAACGGGGTTCTGATCTCGTTTGAAGAAGGTGTTGCGACCTTCTACTCGATGCAGAACGCAGAAGATCGCGGCGTGTTCTTCATTAGACCTGGAACGAAGGTTTATAAGGGCATGATTGTCGGGGAACACAACCGTCCTCAAGATCTCGAACTCAACGTTTGCAAGGCGAAGCAACTGACGAACCACCGTGCATCTGGCGGTGAAGAACTGGTGCAATTGAAAGAACCGATCGAGATGAGTTTGGAGCGGGCGCTAGAGTACATTGGACCTGATGAGCTTCTAGAGGTCACGCCTGAGTCGATTCGTCTGCGTAAAGTCGCGAAAGCGAAGAAGCTAGCGAAGAAATAAACAGCGAGTTCTGCTGCTCAGTCTGTCGATGGTGCCAGTTGCCTAATATTTGGTGACTGGCATTATTGTCTTTAAAGGGCAAAATTCTTTGCGCTGTTTTCGAGATGCGAATTAACTACCGCCATGCAGAATTCAAGAAATTTTCTATGGAGTATAAGTCTTGTAGCTCTTTTCACTTTGATAGTACCGATGTGGATGCTACTCATAATCGATTTGGAAGTATTCATTATTGTCAGCAAAATTCAGACTATTCAGACAAAAGTGGGTGTTATGAAGAAGCCCTTGAATCAAGCAATGTAAAGAGATATCGACCTAGATATATGAACAAGAACTAAACTGGTCTCTTGCAAGCCTTGATATACAGGATGAATTAACATCCATTTATCAAATAGACAGGCTTCTAACTCTCGCTAATGATTGTAGAATTGCCATATTTTAACTTTCTAAGGCTCTACTTCATTCCATAAGCGCTCAAGCTGGCGTTGCCAAGCAGACATGGTTTCTTCGCGCGATCGCTTCCCCATCTCCAAATCTCCCATCATTCCTTCTTGATAGAAGCGATCTAGGGTTTGCATGGTTGCCTCTAACGTTTGTCCTTGCCGTTTTGCCGCTTGGATAATCTGACGAATTTGCTTTTCGGCAAATGTGCTAAACATGTCATTTAACCCTTGTTCCTTCAGCGCTAACATGCGTTGAATTGCAGCGCTAAGATCATCAGTCGTCAAACTTGCCAGTGAATGCTGAAACACAGACCAGAGAACGTCTTGATGAATGGCATAGCGCGTCTCTTGAGTTAGATCAAAATTTGCTTCTAACAGTTCTCCTATAAATGGCTGCGCGTCTTGGGCAGGTGCGATCGGTAACAATACTCGTAACCAAGACTGATCGTCTGTTAGCAAGGCTAAAAGTCGATAGTCAGGCGTTTCAATTTGAAAAGAACCCGGCGCTAAGGTTTGCACTGCCGAGTCAAACAATTGATTTAGGGTGGCGGTCAGTTCTTCTAAAGTCATGGGATTTGCAGTAGCACACGTACAACTCAGCCAGCACCGTCTCAATATCAGAATCAGAATGAGACGGTGTGTTTGGTTCTTTTTACTGTAATCGCCATTCTGAAAACAAAAAAACCCCAATCGGAGGATTGGGGTGCTTAGGAAGGGAAAAACAAGGAAGTCCTGAGTAGAGGAGGCAACTAGGAGTTAATTAGCCACTCTTCAACTGCTTCCTCTTTTGTATTTGTCCGTCGGCTGGGAGTTTCGCGCTCGAACTTCATGTGAATCTCCCGGTTTTGCTCGCCGTCTGCGGCGACTGCCATAATCGGGAAGTCGATCAGCCCGTCTTGGAAGGACATTTGGAATCGGAACGTTCCGTCTGGATTGAGTTTGATTGGGCGTCCGCCAATCGTTACGGTAGCATCTGGCTCGGTCGCACCGTAGACAATTAGTTCTGCATCGGCAACCAGCCAGAACTTGCGAGGACGAACTGGGGGAGCTGACGCGGAGAAACCTGCGCCCGACATGGTAAGACCCGAAACCGTTGGCAGCGCCCACATGCCCATGCCCGATGGGAACACATAGGAACTGATGCTCTCTTCGTGGATGGAGCGATCGCTTTGCTGCATCGAGCCATAAAGCGAACCGGCGATGCGCTGAGCTTCGACGCCTTGCACCATGCCAAAGATATCGTCGTAAATCGGATTGCCTGTAGCGCTCATGCCGCCTGCGATCGCGCCGCCTGCTGCCCGTTGGGTCGGAGGAACTAATTCCATCACCGTTTTGCCGCGCAGGTCTTGATCCCAATTTAAGGTGACAAAGTGATCTTCGATCCAATCCGATGGGTAGACGGGCGGAACGCGTACCTGAGCCGAGCGAGCCAAGGTCAACCAGCGTCCGTCAGCACAGCGATAGCCAATTTCGAGCATGTAGTCGCGATCGCTAACCGGAATCGGCAAGTACCACTCCCGCGCCATTTCATCGCAGGGATATTCCTGCACGCTATGAGAAGTCTGGAATTCTACGTTGATATCGGTCACGTCATACAGACGCATCGCTAGCATTTGTCCGCCCTGACGACGTAACTCCTCTTTATGCTCGTTAGGAATATCCCAGTAAGTGTAAGCCCACTGTGGATCGCGGGGCATTAGCACAATACGACTCTCGCCGTAGCCGGATGGTAGGTCAGCAAGATCGCTATCAACGCCTGCTAAAGAAACAACGCTTGGTTCAGTCTTGAGTTGAGAATTGTCTTGTCCAACGTCAAATTTTGCCGCTTCCACAGTTTCTTGTGCCTCTAAGCTACGAGTGGGAACAGGGGATGAAAAACGAGTGCGCTGAATGTCTTCGATCGATGCCAGCAGTTGGTCTTTACGCATCCGGCTGTATCGCGAAACGCCATATTCGCTGGCAACGCGCCTCAGTTGGCGCAACGTCATCTCGGTCAAAGGAGGTCTTTCGGTACTCATAGCATTCTCCACAACAGTAATAACGCCTCGGTTAAGCCAAATCGTGTATTGGGATCACGTGTTTTGAAATCACACGTGCATCGGGATCAATCGTGCGGTTTGCATAACCCTTTCTTGGGGATCGCTAGTTGAGTTCATCATGCAGCAAAGCTAAATAGGGATCAAGGGGATAGAACACTTGATTTCAGGCTAAAACACGAAATTTCAATGAAAATGGGGATCGTTATGTCATGATAACCTGACATTTTTACGCATGGGGATCAACGTATAAGAATTAGGAAAGCATCACATAAGGATTACTTGACATAACGATCCCGAAATTTATCTAAATGTCAGAGTTAAATGACATTTGCTTCTGGTTCTTCTCCCACCGCTTTCTAGTAGACTGCTGTAAGCAAGCTTTGGAATGTAACGTTATGAATTCCGGTTCTGATCCTTCTGATGTTGAAAAATCTGTTGAAGTCGAGGAGGATTTAGGCAATCAAACGGAAACGCTGTCTAAACAAAGTCGAATTATTAGTAAAGTATTGGCCCCAGCAGTGCGGCTGTGGTTGCGATCGCAGGTCGAACACATTGAAGACTTGCAGGTAGAGATCGAAGCGGGCGATCGTCAGATTCTTGGTGGTCATATTCGACAGATCGCCCTTTCTGCTCAAAAAGCGGTCTATCGTGGGCTGCACCTCACACGGGTTCGCTTAACTGGACAGAACATTCGCGTCAATTTGGGGCAAATTGCTCGGGGAAAGCCGATGCGATTGTTGGAACCCGTGCCGATTGAAGGAACGCTTTTGCTGCAAGAAGCTGACCTGAATGCGTCTGCAAATGCGCCCTTACTTAAAGCCGGAGTGACTCAATTTTTAGTAACGTTGCTCAGATCAAGCGGTTCTGAGGTAGAAGAACCAGCGCTCAATCTTCAGAACTTAAAGATTCGATTGGAAGAGAATCAGATTGTGTTGGCGGCTGCGTTGATTTCGCGCAGTGGAACCGAGAATGCGATCGCAATTCGCTCTGGATTTGAGATGGGTGCGCCAAATCTTCTCAAGCTCGTCAATCCCCACTGGTTGCCTCATGCGGGTGCGAAACGTGGACTCGCAATTCACGATCTCGACGGCTACGAATTTGATTTGGGTAAGGATACCGAAATTCAGGACTTGAAACTGGAGACGGGACAGCTTTCGTGTCGAGCAAAGCTGTTGGTGAGATCGTGAGCGGTAAGCCGTTTTGTTAATACGATGCAGGATTTCTACGGCTCAATTGGGCAATAGCGGTAAGACCAGCGTGACAAAGTAATAGACTAACGGAGCCGTAAACACATAGCTATCCGCGCGATCGAGGATGCCACCATGTCCAGGAATCAGTTGTCCAGAATCTTTTACTCCCGCATCGCGTTTCATCATCGATTCGGTCAAATCGCCGAGTAGACTGGCAACCCCAATCAATAAGCCTAGTAAAACACCTGTGATTGGCCATCCTGACCAATCGAGATACCACGATCCGGCAACACCGACTGCAACACTAGCAGAGACTCCAAAGACTGCCCCTTCAACCGTCTTCTTGGGACTGATATCTGACAGGCGGGTGCGCCCGATCCATTTACCGATAAAGTAAGCGCCAATATCTGCTGCCCAAATACAGAGAAAGGCGAGAAAGGTGTGGGTCAGTCCTTTTGGCAAAGCGTCTAAACCCTGCCAAGAGGTGAGCCAGAATCCATCAAGCGGAATGTTGCTCAGTTCCGCTTGACCGAGCGATCGCAGCCGCACCCAGTAACTCGGCAAATAGCCGCAGTAGAACAAGCCCATGATCGAGGTGGAAATATCTGCGATCGTGGCTAGTTTGGGCTGAAACAGCAGATAGAAACAGATAAACGTTCCGGCGACTGGGAAAATAGCATCTGCCAGCGAGGGATTTAAGTTTGAGACGATCAGTAAAATTTGGCTGACGACTAATGTTGTTTTGGCAGCGGGGACAATGCCTTTCGCACGCGCAAGCTGAAAGTATTCGAGTTGCCCAAGATAAATAATGATGCCGAAACAGACCGTGAAATACCAGCCACCCATGAGAATCATGGCTAGAGCAAGTACGATCGCGACAACTCCACTAAAAATTCGAGACCAAGGCATATAAACTAACCGTGCGTGAAGGGAACTTGGTCTAATCTCAACTTGATCAACGGCGACTTTGCTCTCAAAAAATTAATGTCAGGTTAAGCAGGTTAAGGGTTGCTTTGGAATACTTTATCAATGATCTGTAAGCAATAGTAAATGCTGAATGAATATTTAAACTTTTATTGGTATTAACCCGTCAATTCATTTTCTCTCCACTTAACACGAAAATTGGATCGACTGCCGCAAACGTTTGACTTGTGCCACGAGTTTCCAAACGATTAATGGCAGATTGCACAACTTCAATGTTGCGAGCATGAAGTTCAGCGAAGCTTTCTGAAATTTTATAAAGGGTTTCTAAGTTAGCCGCCGTAGCCACAACACGCCCATGTGGTTTAAGGTGCTGCCACACTTCTTTGAGAATATCTTTGATGGACCGTCCACCCTCAATGCAGACGCGATCGGGAGCGCTGGTTAACGTTTTTAGACAGTCGGGAGCGCTGCCTTCAACGATGCTGACGTTTTTGACCCCGAAGCGATCGCAGTTACGACGAATCAGATTAGCCACATCTTCATCTCGCTCGATCGCGATGATTTGCCCACCAGGACACAATAAACCTGCTTCGACCGGAATTGTTCCGGTTCCGGCTCCAATGTCCCACAACACGGAATCGGGTTTGAGCCGTAGTTGACAGAGCAAGAGCAGCCGAATCTCTCGTTGACTCATCGGAATGCCAGGCAGGTTCTCAAATAAATCATCAGGAATGCCAGGGGTGACGTAAGACCAAAGCGGAGAAGTCATAGGGGTAAGTCTTGACTTAAATAGAGCTTTATTCAGTGGAATTTTAGAGAATAGTTGAAGGTTGTGCAGTCAAGTCCCTTCATCGTAATTGGGAGACATCAAAACATCACAAGCGGTAAGCTGCAACTTTTTTCTCAAATGACTAAAGTTCGCTTTGCCGAGGAATGCAGACCCAAAATTAAGAAACACGACGCCAAAATCAAGGAATCTTTCTGCATATCAAGTAACGAAAACTTGAATCGAGAAATGCTTCTGTTGAATTAAGTAATGCTTATGCAGAACCCAAATAATGGAAGCCGAAATCGACAAACGCTTATCGAAAATTGAATAACAGAAGCCGAAATCAGCAAATGCTTCTGTGAATTAAGTAATGTTTATGCAAAACGGACTAATAGAAGTTGAAACACGATAAACGCTTATCAAAAATCAAGTAGCGGAGAACTGAATTAACAAACGCGATGGGCGAAAACTATCTGAAGTAGTACCGTGTCGTAATATGACACAGCATGGAAGCTAATCAACAGGTCTACACCACTACCTACCCGTTCTAAAGAACTTGGAAGAGCCAGAACCCTGTTTCTGTCGTTCACGTATTTACTGAACGACACGCAATGTCTTAAGCATGGGATCTGCACACCCTGTAATGAAACCACCTGATTTAAGAACGTATTGCAAAGCATTGATAGCGTCTTGAGTAATGAATTCTCCGGGCATCAGAATGGGAATGCCAGGTGGATAAGGGCAAACAAGTTCTGTAGAGATGCGATCGCACGCTTGATCGGTCGAAATCATTTCGCTTCGAGCAAAAAACGCTTCACGGGGAGACATTGCCTGCTTTTCATTCAACAACTTTCCATATCCCACAGATATCCCATCCGCTCCTTGCGAAGCATGGCTGGAGGCATCTGCTGCCAACGTTTCCCACGCTGCAACCAACCGATCGACATCTGTTTCCGTATTGCCCAAACTAAAAATAAAGGTGACATGCCGTAAAGACGGCAATTCTGCCGTTACATCTAGCTGCTGATGCAGAATTTCGTCTGCCGTAAATCCATCTATGCCTAAGTTAGAAACCGTTACAGTCAATCGAGTCCGATCGAGGGCATAGAATCCAGCTGTCGTTGCCTGTTCAGGATTTAGGGTTGCTAATTTTGGAATGGCTTGCAGCCGCGATCGCGCTTCATCCGCTAACCGTAGAGTCTGATCCATCAACTCCTGTCCCTCAGTTGCCATCTGCCCTCGTGCCGCGTCTAACGAGGCTAGAAGCAAATAACTCGGACTTGTCGATTGAACAAGCTGCAACGATTGCGAAACGCGATCGCGATCAATTCGATCTCCCTGAACATGCAGCATCGAAGCCTGCGTCAGGGCTGATAAGGTTTTGTGCGTTGATTGCACAGTTAAATCGGCTCCTGCTTGTAGTGCAGACATTGGTAAATCAGCATGAAACGCAAAGTGCGCTCCGTGAGCTTCATCCACGATTAATGGAAGGTTGTATCGGTGAGTCAGATCTGCGATCGCTTCAACATGACCGCAGACACCAAAATACGTGGGATAGATCATCAGCACGGCTTTTGCATCAGGGTGCTGCACTAACGCAGTTGCCACCGTTTCAGGCGTAATACTATGAGCGAGATCTAAGATCGGATCGTATTCGGGATGAATAAACACTGGAATTGCACCAGAGAGAATCAGAGCCGCGATCGCAGATTGATGCGCATTGCGCGGCAGAATAATTTTCTCGCCAGGAGCACACGTTGCTAGGATCGCGGCCATAATTCCGCAGGTCGAGCCATTCGCAAGAAACCAAGTTCGGTCTGCTCCAAACGTTTGCGCGGCTAATGCTTGCGCTTCGGCAATCACGCCTTGAGGCGCAAATAAATTATCGAGTTCGGGCAATTCGGGCAAGTCAGCCTGAAAGACTTGAGAGCCGAGGAGATGGGTGAGTGCGATCGCGCTGCCAACTCCACGCTTATGCCCTGGCGCATAGAAGGAAGCGTGCGATTTGAGGGAGCAAGCGGTCAGAGCCTCTAATAGTGGCAAGCGAACATTAAGCATGATCAACACGCATATTGAACTTAACGGATATTAACGGAACCGCCGTTCCTGCATCTCTCTGGGCAGATGTTTCCCGCCCAACTTCCTTTCTAGGTTAGGAACGTCAAGTAATTCGTTAGGATATTCTATGGTTAATCCGCCGACCATTCCCGATCCAACGGTTCCCGATCCGGCTCCTAGCCCAACTCCCGAACCGTTTCCCAAGCCCGATCCGTTCCCGTCGCCTGTACCGGAACCCATTCCCTCTCCCGCCCCGGAACCTGTGCCGTCGCCTGTACCGGAGCCTGTTCCCACTCCCGTCCCTCAAACCATACCGGGACCTGTTTAACCGTTTGTATCTCACCTACCTAACTATGCTAAGAGCCGGGATTGTTGGACTCCCCAACGTTGGAAAATCAACTTTATTTAATGCGGTGGTTGCCAATGCCAAAGCCCAAGCCGCCAACTATCCCTTCTGTACGATTGAGCCAAATGTCGGTATTGTCGCCGTCCCTGACGATCGGCTAAAAGTCTTAGCCAATATTTCTAGCTCAGCCGAGATTTTGCCAGCACGAGTCGAATTTGTGGACATCGCTGGATTAGTGAAAGGTGCAAGCCGCGGGGAAGGCTTGGGCAACCAATTTCTCGCCAACATTCGAGAAGTCGATGCGATCGTACATGTGGTGCGCTGCTTTGAAGATGACGACGTGATTCACGTTTCCGGCTCGGTTGATCCGGTGCGCGACATTGAAGTGATCAATCTCGAACTAGGACTGGCTGATTTAGATCAAGTCGAGCGCCGAATTGAACGTGCCCGGAAGCAGTCTCGCACCAGCAAAGAAGCTCAAATCGAAACGGGCGCACTCGAAAAGTTGATTCCAGTCCTCAACGAAGGGAAACCCGCACGTCAAGTCAGTCTCACCGAAGAGGAAGAAGATCTGATCAAACCACTCGGATTGCTGACTCGCAAGCCGATTATCTATGCCACAAATGTTTCTGAAGATGACCTGGCAACAGGTAACGAATGGGTTGAGCAGGTGAGAGCGCTCGCCGCTCAAGAAAACGCTCAAGTCGTGGTGGTGTCGGCTCAAGTTGAATCGGAACTCGTGGAATTGCCAGAGAGCGATCGCGCCGATTTTCTAGAATCGCTAGGCGTCGAAGAAGGCGGGCTAAAGTCACTCATCCGCGCGACTTACGAACTGTTGGGACTGCGAACCTACTTCACGACCGGGCCAAAAGAAACCCGCGCCTGGACAATTCACGCGGGCATGTTAGCGCCTCAAGCCGCAGGCGTCATTCACACAGATTTTGAGCGGGGCTTTATTCGTGCCGAAACCGTAGCTTACAAAGACTTAGTAGCCACAGGCTCAATGGCAGGAGCCAAAGAAAAAGGCTTGGTTCGCAGTGAAGGCAAAGAATACGTCGTTCAAGAAGGCGATGTATTGTTATTCCGCTTTAATGTGTAAACACTGAAGCCATGCCAGTGTAAAGATTGGTACGCGGCTCAGCAATATTACGGAAGGTTGTGTATAATTACAGGTAGAAAGGTTTCGCGGAAGCCTCAAAGCTGAATTTCTACGCCTAATCCAACGGTTTGGATTTCATAGCACCTCGATCTCACGATCGGGGTCTTTTAATTTTTACCTCATCCCTCATCCTTACTCCCTCATCCTCCAGTCGTGTGTGACAATAGGGTTAAAGAATGTAAACATTTCTCATATAGGACTCGATACCATGCGTGTAATCCTCATGACAGGCAAAGGCGGCGTCGGTAAAACCTCGGTGGCTGCCGCAACTGGACTTCGCTGTGCCGAATTAGGATATCGAACGCTGGTATTGAGTACCGACCCGGCTCACTCATTAGCTGACAGCTTCGATCTTGAATTAGGACACGAACCAAGAGAAGTGCGTCCGAATCTTTGGGGAGCCGAACTCGACGCCCTTATGGAGCTTGAAGGGAACTGGGGAGCCGTCAAGCGTTACATCACCCAAGTTTTGCAAGCTCGCGGACTCGAAGGGGTTCAGGCAGAAGAGTTAGCCATCCTGCCGGGCATGGACGAGATTTTTGGACTCGTGCGAATGAAGCGGCACTACGACGAAGGCGAGTTTGATGTACTGATCATCGATTCTGCCCCCACTGGAACCGCTTTGCGGCTACTGAGTCTACCGGAAGTGGGAGGGTGGTACATGCGAAAATTCTACAAGCCGTTTCAGGGGATTTCGGTCGTGTTACGTCCGTTAGTTGAGCCAATCTTTCGCCCGATCGCCGGGTTTTCGCTGCCCGACAAAGAAGTAATGGACGCGCCTTACGAGTTTTACGAACAAATCGAAGCGCTGGAAAAGGTTCTGACTGACCCCACCAAAACTACCGTGCGACTCGTAATGAACCCCGAAAAAATGGTGATTAAAGAATCGCTGCGTGCCCATGCTTATCTGAGTCTTTACAACGTTGCCACTGATCTCGTTGTTGCGAACCGGATCATTCCTGACTCTGTTTCCGATCCGTTCTTCCAAGGTTGGAAGGCACAGCAGCAGGGCTATCGCCAAGAGATTCACGACAATTTTCTACCGTTGCCTGTGAAGGAAGTGCCGCTTTATTCTAAGGAAATGTGTGGCTTAGAATCGCTCGATCGCTTAAAAGAAACGCTCTATCCCGACAACGAAGACCCGACGCAAATTTATTACAAAGAAACAACACTACGAGTCGTTCAAGATCAAAATCAGTACAGCTTGGAGCTTTACTTGCCTGGAATCGCTAAGGATCAGGTTGAGCTAAGCAAAACGGGTGATGAATTGAATGTCCGAATTGGAAATCATCGCCGTAATTTGGTTCTGCCGCAAGCGTTGGCAGCTCTGCAACCATCTGGAGCCAAAATGGAAGACGATTATCTCAAGATTCGCTTTTCTGACCCGGCCAAGGTTTGATCGTCGCCTTGTATTTGAGCGATCGCGATTTGAATGTCTGTTTCGCGTGATTTGGTTGCGATCGCTCTAATTACTTGATAGATCCTAAGAAAAGAATCCAACAGCCTCCATTTAGGAATGCGGTTAATACGGCTCCAATAATGACACCTTTCATGAGTCCAAATTGCCGTTTGCGGTTTAGATAAATCACTAACGAATCACATAGACCAATTGAGCAACGCCCCAACCAATCAAGGCAAACGTTGGAAGCGCAAGAATATTATTAAACGGGGAAGGTAGCGATCGCGCAACAGAGAAAATCAGTTGCGCCACGATCGCACCAACAAAAAGCGCAAGAATATGCACTCCAAATAGTAGAAGAACGCCCTTTAGGAGCTGCGTGGTTTCATTTCTCTGACTCATACTTTTCTGAGTGAATGCAATTATTGCGACTTTCGGAGGGTGGGACGCCCTTGCATCTTCACAACCTGTAATACGCCCTAGGCAATTGTTGACCTACAGCATAGATTACAAGCTCGTGGCGAAGAGAATGAGGCACAACAGCTACCAGGGCAATCATCTACTATCGCCGATGGCCGAATTTGACTACGTTTCAGACTGACTTTGGCACGGCAACTAACCGTAGCGATCGCCCTCTACCCCTAATACAAAGAAGCTAGGAGCGAGAGTTGAATCTCATTCCTAGCTTCCTCTTTGATATACCCTCAGGGGAATTCGAAGCCACGACCATAGATTTAGCTCTATGCTGTGAGCCTTCAGATTCTGTCATCAGCGATCGCGGCTCTGGTCCGACCTTGGGCTTATGAGTCATAGGTACTAGTGGAAATCGCACCTTCAGGGCCCAAGGCATCTTAAGAGCCCTCTCCGGACAAGTACGAGTTCTCTATGGTAGGTAAGTTTCATACTTTTCTTCTTTAGTATTCAGCAAGGAGATGAGCTTGCCGATTGATACCTAAAGACCTGGAATTTTTTCTATTATCTCTATTGTAAGCTTCGCGACTACATTTCAGCACTTCAGCATTCCTTCAGAATTTAATATGTCTAGCGTTTCTCCCGATATCACTCATCTTTTGCAATCTCTTGATACGTTGAGTTTGGATTCTAGACTAGCGAGTATTTTTAGATCCAAACCTGCTCAACTCTGCACCTTTACATTTTGGTTGCTCGAGATTGAATATCAAGGCAAACGCGAGCACCGTTTACTGTTTGGATGGATTGTTCCTAAAGCAGTAGAGAAGTTTAATACTTGGAGCTTTACATCCTTGAAGCGGTGGCAAGCCAATTCCTGTAAGTTTCAGATTCACCGAGTGTCATTTCAGCACTATGGTCAGACTATTCTGAGTGTTATAAAACAGCTTTGCCAAGGTGCTTCGTTAGCTGAGGCCTGTACTGTCGCTGATATCAATATTCCGAAGCGGACCTTTAAAGACTTCTGCTTCGCTGGGTCAGTTCATAAAATTGCTGAATCGTTTGAAGTGTGTCCAATCACTTTTTTGGATACAGCGTGGCATAATCAGTTGACCAAATCGCTGTCGATCGCTTTAGCAAGTCCTGCCTCAAACGCCCCTGCTTTTGTAGGAACATTGTTCTACAAGCGAAAGCTCGATCTCTTTGAGCATCCCACTAGTCAGAATGCTCAAGATCGAGACGAGATAGCCAAGAAATGCCTGTTACATCTACACAAAGAAACGGGATTGAACTTTTGTGCGACTGATATTGCGCGACTTGGAAACTTAGAGTGGATTTGCTGTCCGAGTCTTGACCAGAATGGAACTGCTCAGGTTCTTCTAACGGTAACTCAGGAGTGCGAAGTCACGATCGAGATTCAGCCGAATACTCTACCGATTGGTACGAGTTGTCTAATTCAGTGCCAAGGACAGAGTGAGGGCGTTACTGTATTTGCTCGATCGCGGCTGATTGTGATCACACCTGGGACTACGTGCGTCACGTTTACTGCACCTGAAGCTACCCGAATTGTCACGGCTACGATTTGGCAGCATGATCTAGACTCTGGTGAAGGAGAATTATGGTACCAAGACTCTATATTGATTTTACAGAAGATTAATTTCAATCAAGGAGTTGCTAGTTCCAAGATGCGCCTTTCCTCGAGATGGCTGCAAGAATGCGAGCGAAATTCAAGGGTACGGGAGCGAGCAGAGGCTGCACAGGAAATTCAACAAATTCACTACACTTCCTTTTCTGTTTCAAGTCAGTCTCCTTCTGCTTGGATCATTGCAACCCACGAAGCTCGAGAGTTTGCACAAACGCTGTTTCCAGTTCCTTCAGGTGGAAAATTCTTCCCGAAAGACTGGACGGGGGATGAATTTGGTCGCTTGAGTTTTTCTGAGTGGTTACAAACGCTTGCCAAAAATCCCACAACAGCTCGAATTGTTTTACTCGACCCGTTCTTTGATGAATCCGGCATTGCAGAATTTATCGCCCGAGTGAGTACAGCGCAGACTGAGTATATTGTCGTTACCAACACTACTGCAGCGTCCCGTGAAGGTCCCGAAAAACTGCAAGCTGCGTGTCAAAAGCATCATTTTCTTCTGAGGAATCTAAACTTTCAATTGCTTGATCTTTGTAGGAAAGCAGGCGGAACCGACCAAATCTTTCACGATCGCTATATCTTCGTCTTTGATACCGCAGGAAAAGCTTGCCAAGGGTATCACTTGTCAAATTCAATTCAAGGTGCAACCAAACGTCACCCGCTGCTGATCACCCCAATTCCAGCTGACATTCTGCCTAATGTTTACTGCTACGTTGAACAGTTAATTCATCCAAACGATAGCGCGACTTGGGAAACTGTACAGTTATTTTCCTCAATTGAGAAAAATAATTCCTCGATTGCTCCTCGGTTCGGACTCGCGTCGCTTTCTGATGCCAAGGCGTTTTTTGCGCTGCTGCTTCAAAACCAATCGCTGGCTCTAGAGCAAACTGATCTGGCTGACTATTTGAGAGAACAGGGACTGCTTGATGAAAACGATGATTTTGTCGTGACTTCAGAGGCAAGCGATCATCTCAAAGCTGCGATCACTCAATTTGCCAAGACGTTAACGTCTCTCGATCGAGCAATGTTTAGCGGTCAATGGTCAGATTTCAGTCATTGGCTAAGGCATCTGGTCGATGAATTGCACTCGCACTACTTAGAACAAGTTTGTAAGGTCAGTTGTAATGGTTTGATGGCTCAATTGCACCTCCATCTACTGGAAGAATCATATTCATTGCCGTTCATCGCAGCCTTTAATTCTAGCCACCAGATGGAAGCATTGACGATTGTTGATACCGTGCAAGGCTCGTTTGAGGAGACAATACGACAAGCGCACGTTCTTTTTTTTCACACTGACCCTCATAGTTGGACGCCTTGTCTGAACGACCAAGGTGTTCAGGCAGCCGCAGAAGTTTTTTTAAAGGTCGAGCCGAGCCGGTTAGTGCCTATTCTTTCAGCGTTACTAGCGTTACTAGATGCATTAGCTGCCGAAGATAGAGAAAAATACCAAGCTTGGTCAATCCGGTATCGCTTATCGCGGCTAGTTCAGTCCGTACTGGCCGCGTTGGAATTAGATCAACGCGGTTTTCAACCCAATGAAGCGCTCGTCATCGCGCTGTTGCAAAGCGATATTCCTGGATTACGTGCGATCGCAGCCTTTAATCTTTCACCACTACGCAGTCGTTCACTCACATGGCAGCGCTCCTACCGACTACTCGAAAATTTGCCGTTGTTAGAACAGCTTTACGCCTTTGCAGAATGGATCTATCAGATTCGGATTCAAGAAAATGTGCGACCTGAAAACAGCGAAAAATTGAAAGCCCTCCGCCTCTCAATTTTTCAACAAATGGTTCAGGTAAGTCCTGGTAATTTGTCTAATGCAACTTTAAAACAGGTTGTATGTCAAGCGAGTGGGCCCATTGTTGGAAGTTGGGCGCGATCAACTGCGGTGGAACTCTTGAAGCCCTTTGTTCAATCGGGTAAATTGAACGCAAATCAAGTTTCAGATACTTGGATGTCAATCCTCTATCGGCCCTTGAAGCAATTGATTGCCGATCCACAGCCACAAGCACTCAACGTAATTTCTAACACCTTATCTCGCGAAGGCGAAGAATTGATTGGAGTCGCTGCTGAAGCCCTACTTGCGTCCGGTCGAGAGGAGCGCGAAAGATGGACGGAAGAGTTAGTGACGCTTCACCGATCCGCTAAACGAATTGCTGAGAAGCCGTTTGCTCAAGCAGATGAGAGTAGATGGGCGAATGCTCAACTTTGCCTTGCCCGATTAGATGAATTTGTTGAATGGTTGTTTCTGAATAGTTGTTTAAAGACACTCGAAACTCGCTCGATGTGGACTTGCAATCGCTATCTGCTCTGCTTCACAAGCACGATCCTAAATACTAAACTCGTCGGGTAATAACGAGTAGGAGAAACATTTTTTCCCAGCGAAGAGCGAACGATACAACTGTATTTCGATATCCCTAAAAACTTTCAGCCTCAAACTTTGCTGATTGACACCGTAGCTCCGGTTCAAGTGAAGCTGAAATAACCGCATTTACTGTAAACCGCAAATAAATTCCTTTACCCAAAATGGTTGTGGCTTTGTTTCTTCCGTATTTGCTTCAAAAGCATGGAAGAACAAAGTTTTGTGCTGTCAAGCTTTTAGAGGGCTTAAACCTCTTTATCCTTTGCGGTATGCAACTAATTTTGCAGTAGACGTGACCAGACACGCAATTTCCTAACAGCTTTTATATAAAACTATAAAAGCTGAATAAGTTGATCCATATGATCTTCTTACAGGAAAATTTGTGGCTGCACTGCTGGGAGGAGCGAGCAATGAGAGACGCGGATAGTTCACAAGAACCAGTCAAGCCGCCTTTAGAAGATGGCAGAGAACAAAACCAGGAGCCTGTAACTGAGAACTCTGTGACTGAGGTTTCCCCTCAAACGCCAAGGAACAGAACTGGCATCTATTTGGTGGTTGTCGGATTGGTTGTGATTACGGTTGCAGTGATCCTCTCCAAATTTCCAATCCCTGGGGACTGGGTCGGTATGGCAACAAGTGAGGAGAAATCTCAGGTAGCTATAGAAGAAGCAAACGGCAAGACCACCAAAACAACCACCACAATTAAAACTGAGCCGTCCAAAACGCTTTGGGATTGGATGAGTTTGCTTCTTGCTCCTGCAACTTTAGCGGTTCTTGGCTTCGTGTTCCAGTCATCACAGGAACAGGCAAAAGCTGCTAGAGAAGAGGTTGAGAAGAAAGCGGAAGCCGCCGCCAAAAAGAGAGCTGAGGAACAAGCACAAGCAGAAAAGGACAGAGCTGAGGAACAAGCACAAGCAGAAAAGGACAGAGCTGAAGATAGGCAGCGTGACGACGCGATAGAAGCCTACATAAATAGCATCTCAGACCTATTGGTTGGCAAGAGTTTGAGTATTCTAGCCAAACAAAAGGCGAGAGGTATGCTCAAGAAGGGACAACAGGATCTGCTCGATGCAGGCATGGATGTTATTCGTGCTAGAACGTTGTCAATATTCCGAAGGTTCACGGATTATGAAGACCGGAACCGTACAGATGGAGAACGCAAGGGCAGCATTCTGCTATTTCTTTACGATACAGGACTGATAAGGAAGCAGAAAGAGGATGAGCAAGGGCAAGAAGATACAGAGCCGAAACAATTTCAAGCTTTGCTATCCCTCAGCGGTGCCGACCTCAGCGGTGCCAACCTCAGTGGTGCCGACCTCAAGGGTGCCAACCTCAAGGGTGCCGACCTCAGCGGTGCCGACCTCCGCTTTGCCAGGCTCAACGGTGCCGACCTCAGCGGTGCCGACCTCATCGGTGCCAACCTCATCGGTGCCAACCTCGGTTATGCCGACCTCAGTTATGCCAACCTCAGCGGTGCCAGGCTCAACGGTGCCAACCTCAACGGTGCCAACCTCAGCGGTGCCAGGCTCAGCGGTGCCAGGCTCAGCCGTGCCGACCTCGGCGGTGCCGACCTCCGCAGTGCTATCCTATTTACCGTGGATTTAAGCCAAACAAACTCACTCACCCTACAACAGCTAGAAGTAAAAGAGCAGCCGTTATTGTGCAGGGTCAAATTGCCCAAAAATATTGAAGTTGACCCTAATCGAGACTGTGAAAACTTACCAGAAGTATTGCTAAAGAGGTATCCCGAACAATTTGAGAATCTGGCGAAAGATCAGGCAGACGTGAATGAGCATTCAAAGTCCTAAACCGTCTGTCCCTCTACGATCTACAACTTTATTTGCTAGTAAAGAACTTTATTCGCAGTAGACATTTACTTCTTTCAGAGTCAGAGCCGCTCGTCATTTTGCGATCGCGGTGTCGATTTGTCATGGCTAATTGCGCCAAAACCCTTATCTGAAGCTACTCTTGATGAGTCTGTTTTAGATTTGGAGCTTCCCCATGACCCAACCCGTGATTACTTCTTACTTCGGCTCGACAGCAACGGTGATTGATTCAACGCAATCGATCACCGCTTCCCCCACGGCCCCAGCTCTAATAATTCCGTTTGATGCCCTCGCCAGCGCTGGCCTGGATAATGCAGCCAGCATGAGCGACCCAGACAAGGTTTTCGGGGCAATTCTCAAACTCGCTCGAACCTTCACAACTGCGGATACCGATGAGGAAAGCGGGATTGAGGTAGGCAACCCTAGAAAAACCTTTGTGGTCCGTGGCAACAGTCAGAAAATTGGCTATGACTACTCGGTAACTGTCTACACGGCAGACACTACGCCGGCAGAATTTGACCCGGATAGTGTGATCTAATGCCTAGACAGCTTATCTATCAAGGGTGCGACGGAAAAGACGCAGCCGTTGTGGAGTGGAACCCACAGAACACGGAAGCACCCGCAGCTTTCAAAACCGACCTGACGCCGATCAAGGTCTATCTCTCACCCCCTGATGCTCAAGGGGGTGAGCTGAATCCTTACCAGTATTACGAATTCTTCTATCGGTACAAACAGAAGCAATACAACTCCGCAGCCGGTGGACCTAATACCTATTGGGTGGAGCTAGACATCGAGGGAAACCCGTTGATCTCTAGCTTCTATGTGTATGGAGCGCCTAGCAATTTGCGCCTAGTGCTTCAGGGGATAGATCCTAATGGAATCTCTAGAAATTTCTGGACAATCACGGTAGACGGTATCAGCTACGACTACATCTACAACGAAACAACCGATCAGTGGGAACAAATCGACGTACCCTACCAAGAGGACATCGGATTCCTTGAAAGCTACAGCCAGCCGATATATTCAGGCCAAACTTACGGTGAAACTGAAATTCTAGAGAAATGGGTAATAGATGAGAACGGAAACAGGAAAGAATTTGGAGGGGCGATAGGAGGAACGACTTGGAAAATAGCGGTCGAATCGTCGATTGATGGCACTTATGAGCAAATATTCGAGCAAACATTTCTGTCAGAGCCGCAAAACATTCGCGTAGACTGCGACCAATGTTCTAATGAATGCCTGAAAATCGTTAGCGATGATAGAAAACGGTTCACTTGTGTGTGCAGAGACTAGCACTTAAAGCAAATAGGAATAGAAACACATGCCTGATAATGGCTTAACGCTTCAAGAGTTAAGTGATAATATCCGCCAAAAAATGACGGGTGACTTTGAGGCAACGAAAAAAGCGTTTGAGGACTTATACAAGAAAAGCGGCGTAGGTGACAATCTAGACGTAATTAGGAAGAATTTAGAGAAGCAGATCAAGCCCGTTACAGATGTAGTTAACGATCAAAAGGTAAAGGATTTCGTCAAGAAACCAGACGGGTTCTTTAAAAAGTGGATCATCGATCCGATCGTTAACACATTCGATAAGTCGATTCTAAAGCCGGTTGCAAAGTCGATTGATGAAATCGCTTTTAAGCCACTGTCTAGGGCATTAAGCGACGGGTTCAGAGCTGCCGATCGCGTTCTATCCGGTTGGCTGCGGCCTATCGGTCGGTCGATCGATTCTGCGGGGCAATACTTGCGTAGAATCGTTGGAGATATAAAAGGGGTACAGCGTACCGCGTCGAGCGCGCTAGGAACTGCTTTAGAAACTTCTCGAAACGTTGGCAGGATGGCAGATGATGTTATCCCGGCTGTTCGTGTTCTGGGCAAAATTTCAGGAACGCTTCTGAAGGTGCTACCGATCATCGGCTTGATTTTCGACATGCTTTCAGCCAATGAGATTTTCAAGGCGATCGAGGCCCAAAAAACGCAGCTGATCGCCTTGAATCAGCAAGGGAGAGACAGCAAAGCGGCCTATGATTTGATGAAAATTCAAAATGATCGGCTTGCTTTGCTAGTTCGCGAACAGACCGCAATTAAAGAGACGTTGCGACGGTTCAACTATACAGAGCTAGATTTGAGACTAGATCGCATTGAAGGGCAGCTCCGAAATCTCGGAGCTGGTAGCCAGAATGGGCAGAAAGTAGACTTGTCACCCCTAGACAGCAAGTTAGGAGTGATTCAAAGCCAATTAGACCGGCTCGGCAGTTCAAGCGGTCAGAAGGTCGATTTAAGCCCCGTACAGAGCCAACTAAATGACCTTAAGGCATCCGTGGCGAGAATTCCTACCACGGCTGGAAAAGTCGATTTAAGCCCCGTACAGAGCCAACTAAATGACCTTAAGGCATCCGTGGCGAGAATTCCTACCACGGCTGGAAAAGTCGATTTAAGCCCAATTCAGAGCCAATTAACCGACCTTAGAGCATCCGTCGCTCGGATTCCTACCACGGCCCCAAGAGTCGATTTAAGCCCAATTCAGAGCCAATTAACCGACCTTAAAGCCTCGATCGCTCGGATTCCTACCACTCAGCCGGTCATTCCCAGACCTGACTATTCATCTATATTGCAAGCGATCGGAGCTGTTTCAAACCTCTTACAGCCATTGGCAGGCATTCCGCCCACACTCGCGAGAATTGCGACTAGGCAGGTTGAGTGTTGCTTAGAGTTTCGCACCGGAAACAATGACGTGCTGGGGAATTTAGCGAATGCGTTAGCCGCTCTGGACGGTCTAAGAGGGGATGTAAACGAACTTAAAGCCGATGATGAGGTCCAGTACAGCCCCGTGGCGATGAAAATCTTTAAGTCCTGCACGAAGATTGTGAATGGCAAGTCTGTTAAAGAAATCGATTTTGATCTCCAGACTATTCAGGTTCTGCAATCCGATGCTGCCATCTACCAGGCGCTAAGCGATCAACTCTTCGCCCTGGCGAGTGCCCAATGCAGCCGGTCAGAACCGAACGAAGATCTTTTGAAGCGTGTTTATAACATTCTGGGTGGGGTGATTTGGTTTAGCGGGGACCGACCCGAGGGACTTGATCCAGAAATTCCTTATTACAAAGGTGACTTTGCGACTGGATTAAAAGGTCTGAGTCAGATTTTGTACGATGCCGATGGCAACGCAATTCCTACAGCATCCTGGGATTTAATCGATTTAACCCGCAATAGCTTAGTGCCTAGCTTCTATCACGCTGGATTGCATCGGCTACCGGCGACAGTGCCCACAAAAATTCATCTAAAACAGGATGAGACGGAAACCACAGAGAAGATTGACACTCTCGTAGACTTCCAAAACTGGCAGTTTAAGCAGCTCGATAGCGCATTAGGTTACTATCCCCTAAACATCAAGTACAAAGACGCTACGGGTACAGAGAAGCTGATTGAGATTGAGAATCTATCAGAAGCAATCAGCGAAATTGTTGGTTTGCTGCTGTCACTTGATAGTGATACGGACCTAATCTCTGAGGTTGCCATCAAAAACGTCGGTGAAACCGTCCAAAATAAAGCACAAATCAGCCTCGCCGTAGACTATCTCCGGGCAATCAGTGACTTTTTAGGATTCAAGTTTGAGACGGGCAGTAAAAAGTTACAGCTCCCCATTGATCCGCGTAGTAAGTCAGTGAAGGGATTTCTAGAGAAATCCGAGGTAGACATTCAATCGATTGTGCTGAAAGAGTCGGACGATAACGACATCATCTCTAAGCTCAATCAGTTGCTCATTGTTACCGGCATGACCCGCGCCGCCGTGACCAAAAAAGCACTCGCCGGGAAATTAGACGGGGACAAAATTAAGGAAGAAATTGCGGAAAGTGATGATGACTGGGACAAGTTCATTCAGTACCTCAACGAAATCCCCGCAGGGTTAAAAAATCCAGGTGACGCCACACCTAAAGCTAGGGACAAAACGAGCTACCTTAGCCCTACCGACCAGACGGACGGGTGAGTGTCTTTCAATTAAATAGCGAGTGGAACACTAGCACCAAACGATTCCACAGAAAGGAGGTAGAGGGGTTATGACTACGGGATTGCTCACGCTCACGCGCTCGCAACTGTTCAGTAAGGTAGCCAGAGACATCGCCGGTGAGAAGGTTATCGACATTTACGGCGCGTTGACTCGTGAGCAAGACGGGGACTTGTCCACGGGTGGAGGGACCGGGGGAGGAGGCATTTTAGACTTTATCTTTAACACGGGGAAAAAGCTTCTAGGGTTTGCCCTCAGTGCGATCGTCAGCATCGGAGGATGGGCACTGAGCAAATTAAGCCAGTGGTTCATGTCTGCGATTTTGACGATCTACACCTATGACTGGGCGCAAACTGATGCCATGCTGCAAAACCAGATCAAGCAAAACGGTCTAGCGGTCGTCACGTCGCTCGGTGAATTAGTGGGAAGTGGCGCGGTCTGGTTAGGCTCGATCGCCATCGCCGGGGCCGCGACATTCAAATTTCCAATTATCGCCGGACACGTTCTACTGAAGCTGGCAGAAGAGGGAGGGGAGGAGCTGCGCTCTAAACTGCTAGGACTCGTGAACACTGCCGTCACGAAAGCCGGTGAGAGCGCGATGATTCAGGCGATGCTGACCATGAGGCGTTTAAGGCTATTTGGTGCAAAACCAATCAACGAGTACAAAGAACCCTGGATTATTAGCGATCAAATCGAGAAGAAAATTGAGAGCGTCCCTGATGCGACTTTAAAGGCTTTTCTAACAGGATTAAAAGAAGGAGTAGAGGATTCTGTATTTGAAGCGCTATATGTCGTGACGTTTGGCATTGAGGAAGCCTTCAAGGCGAGTAAGCTTGCTGCTGTGGCACACGCCGGGAAAGAGAAGCTGATAGAACTCCAGCCGGATCAGCGAAACGACGATGAATCTATCGTCCTGCGGGGTAGAGCCAGTGAACTCAAGCCGATCGCGACGAATATTCTTGGAACGGGCAAACTCGTTCGTAATCGTGAAATTGGGCAGTTTGTAGGGTATCCCCTGATCGATTACGTCAAGGCCAATCCTCACGTCCGTAAACTATCGGTGACGTTCAGAGGGAAGGAGAAACCCCCTTATCGGAGTGTTGAGGGGAACCTGATCAAGACGGTCAATTACAACATTCCAGACGTCAAAATAGGCTTGACATGGGAACAAATCAAACTAGCGATGACGCCGTTTGAATGGGGGAAGTATCGCTGTACAGCAAACCTCAAGAACGGGCGTCAGATGGCAGTTTACGGGGCTAGTCCGAGTGAAGCCGAAAGCACCCTCAGAAAACTGCTGACGCTATCGACAACGGAGATTCTAACGCTGTCCATAACAGAAGAGAAGGACAGAAATATCAAGTTAAAGAAGGACACGATTAGAGTCTTTCCCGCTTATGCCACTCTGCTGACTCGTCAGACGGACGGCACAGATCCCGATTACGTAGACCTTGAGGGGAAGGGATACGCTAATTTTACGCAGAAGTTGGAAATGTATCACGACTCAGAACCTCCCGAAAGTCCAGTTTTGAAGTAACCCGATATTGCAATCTTCAAGTCAGCTCTGAACTACTTTGAGAACTCATAACCCATAGGGTTATACACGCACAAACGAGCAAAACCCTTTCCACGTAAGGTGTTGCGAATTTGACTCTAGCGGGTAATGTAGACATAGTTTTACTATTCTTGCTGGTTTTTTAGAGAGGTCATCTCAGATGGGCAATCCGCGTAAGTCTCGTGATCGGGTAATGGTAACGCCGTTCACGGGTGCAACAATCAAGTATGGATTCTTGACCAATACCGAAGCGGCGGCGCGTACGGCTCTAGGTCAAGTTGCTGCGGCAGAAGGTACGGCCAAGTTGGTCTTTGGTGCAAACACACCGAAACCTGGTAGAGCTTCCAAGGGTGGGACCAATTCTTACTACTCAATTGAGCAGAGGGCTACTTTGTTGGCTGCAAAATGGAATCTCAGCTCGCCATTCGTCAAGCCGCAACGCTCTAGCACCAAGACTAAAGCGGTTTTTGTTGAGGTGGATACTGTCAAGTATGCGTGGAAAATGCCGCTTGCTACCTATACCGCGATTGGCGCGGATCGAGCTAATTTAGGTATCCAGGACTGCGTAGCGACCGAGAAGGATTACGTCACGGGCACAAACTTCCCTCGACCTCAGCGAGCGCGAAAGCTGATCCTCGTTGGGACGGGTGCAGAACAAACCGAAGAATCCTATTCAACCTTTGTTGATGATGACGCCGTAGGGACTGGGCTACCTACTGGATGGACGATCATCAACGCAGGTAAGCAGCTCGTCCAGTAACAAGGTTTGACCAATGGATTCTATTCTCCTCCTTCCGGGTTCCTTTGAATTTGAGCAAACTTTAATTAGGGCTTGGGACATCCTTTACGGTAACGTTTCTCCTGTATGCGTTATCGGTAGCGATGGGTTGCCTCGTTCCGTAAATGAAGACGAATTAGAGGAATACCTAGAGGGTGGGGAGTACGAAGAAAGACAGTCAATCCTTGAATTACCTGTAGTTGTGGGGACGTGCTTTGATTAGGCGAGAAAATAACACAACAAAATAATGTGACGCTTTTTTCTCGCTTAATAAGCGTAACGGGTAACGGTAAGGTCAATAGTAGAAATCATGGCTTGGACAACACTTTTTGAAGGCATTATTACTAGAGACTGGCAGTACACCTTACCCATGGATGCTCAGGTTATTAGAATTAGGAATCTATCGACCAGTCCAACGCCTTTTGTGTCGAAAGGATGGATTGCTAGAAGTAGAGAGAATGCAGGCGTCAAAGAAATTTTCTACCTGCGTCATTTCTTTAGTGACAAAGAGACGTTAATTCTAGACCTAAGTGAATCTCCTAATTGGCTTTATTCTTCTAGCGTTGCGGTGAGACGGTCTAGGCATTACAAGATCAACTGGACGATAGCAATCGACTATCTAGAGGGTTACGACTTGAACAGGCAAAAGCGAGTCTTTACGGTAACTCAAGACCAATTAGAGAATGGCTTGTTCGTTGCAAATCATGACCTTCAAGAAGAATTCGTGTCTTACGATGTCTGGGATAGCAATAAGCGACATTTTGAAGTCGCAGATGTCACCATTGCAGATGACAGTAATCTTATTTTTGATTTCAGCCCACTAGAGCCGCTAGAGGGATTCTATAAGGTCGTGATCTATAAGTGACATGAGTAGATTTCTAATTCTGCGGTTGTTAGACAAGGGTGACAAGTTCATTCAGTTATTTGTTAAAGGTTTAACTGAGAACTATAACCTTAAATTTCCCTCTAGTAAGCCGCTTACAGGTCAATCACTTAGATTTGCCGATGACAACGGCGCGATCGAATGGGTGGAGCTGCAATCTAATGCATCCGTAGACCTAACCGCGATCGATCAACAAATTGCTGCCAATGCCGCTAGTATTGCAACTACCAATCAAAATCTCGCTAGTTTGAGTCAATCAGTAGTAAGTACACAGCAAACTTTAGCGAGCAAAGAAGATTCTGGAGTAGCGGCAAATTTACTAGCTCAGCATTTAGCGGCGTTTAGCCATAGCAGTTTTATAACGACTACAGAGTTTGAACAATCCAACCAAGTTATTTTCGATTTAATTGATGATTTGCAGTCTCAAATAACCTCGTTAAACACTTACGCTACTAGCAACACTCGCAAAACTCTAGTAATTCAACCTGACGCAGGCTCCACAACAGATTTACTACAAGTCAAATCAGCAACCGGGGTTATAGGGTTGAGAGTCGCTTTTGATGGAGCGATAACATTAGGTTCTACAAATGGTGCGCTAGGGATGAGAGGCGCTACCCCTGGCGGGAAAGCAAGCATTACAGGCTCTAGAGGCGGAAATACAGCGTTAGGCGATCTGCTAACGAAGTTAGGCAATCAGGGTTACTTCACGAACAACACGAGCGCTTAAGGGGCAAAACCACATGTTTTACACTTCCGAAGGGGTGACCATTACTCGCAGCACGCTAAGACGGACAGAGGAAATCCTTATCAAGGGGGCTACACTGGCTGAAATTTGGCGCTCTACGGTCGTTCAATCGAGCGATGGTATGGAACACGTCGCAAGGGATTCTGAACCCTTGCTGGTGACTCCTGACGATGTGGTGCTATTGGCTGAGCAGTGGGAAAACTTACCACAATATCACGCGATATTTGGCACGAAAGAGGCGTTGATCGCGTCACTGACTGTGGCGATGCCTACACTAATGTTTATCGGTGACGCAGCAGATAAGCGGAGAATGCAATCCAATGCTGAAAGTTGAAACCGTCGCATTCTTCCTTACCGTTCTCTCGTTCTGCATCGCCACTAGTACAACCGTCTGGAAGATGTCAGCGAGTTTGGCAACGATGAAAGCCGAATTGCGCGAACTGATTTTTCAGTCGCAGCATGAACTAGACGCTAAGACCAAAGAGATGGGCCATATTGATGACAAGCTAATGCTAGGAATCAATGGCGCGATGGAAATCGCTCAACACGTCAGGGAGAGGACCGACCGAACCCACGAGCAAGTAAGCAGCCGGATAACAGACATAGAGCTGTTTTTATCAAAGCATCTTCAATTTGAGCGGAGGAAGTGATGTCAGTAGTACGAGAAGCCGATGTGTTAACCAATCAGGGAATGATCCGGCTGTGGTTGAGAGAAGCGGGAATGCTCGATAGCATTGCAACGGCGATCGCTCTGCATACGCTCGCCCTAGAAATTCAAAGGAATTGTGCGATCATCGGCTGCGACGATGCCACGGTGATCGAAGAACCTCAGAAGGATGGAATTACCTCTGAAGGATTAAATTTAGTCAATCTGAGCCATAATTTCACTCAGGACTAGAAAAGGACTATATAACCGAAAGGTGATAGTTTGAAACCCGCATTCTCTCGTTTGTCATCAGGGGGCATCTGAACGAGAGAATGCGGGTTTTGAGTTGGTTAACTGCCTTATGGAGCAGAAGCTCACTACTCCACTACTGATAGATTGTGTTCTTCATACCATTCTTCATTGCTGTCGTTGGTAGGCTGTGTTCCCTCCACGACACAGTAGGACCACGCGTACTTCTCTCGCTTTACTCCAATGACGTAGCCAACCTCCTTCTCTGCTTGGACTTTCTGACCAAGATGATATTTGGGAATCATGAAGGGAATGACAGAGGCATCGATTTTGATTTGTTCAACCATTGTTATTTTCCTTTGACACGTTTAAGCCCCTCCAAATTGCTTTGTGAGGGGCTTCTTTTATGGTTCCCAAGTTGCTGTGTGGAGCAGGATACCTGCTCAAGCCTGCAGTGCTAACGGGGTTAACAGAGCCGTGGTGCCGATTATGGAGTACATAAGGGGCGAAACTACTCGCACGCAATGAGCAGCGATCGCCCACTCATCGCTTTGATCAGGCCATAACACTCACAGCTTGCTTCTTCTAAATGTTCGCGATCAACTATCGTAATTCTGCCTCGCCCATAGCGGATGAGTCCTGCCTCTTGCAGGATTCCTGCCGCGACCGTCACTCCTGACCTCCGGGTGCCAAGCATCTGAGAAATAAAGTCTTGAGTCAGCGGGAGGTCATTCGAATCGATACGATCGCTCACCATCAGCAGCCACCGCGCTAATCGTTCTTCAATGCTATGGCGGCGGAAGCAGGCTCCCCCCTGGGCCACCTGAAAAAATAGAGTCTGCATGTACCTTAGCAGCAGGCGTTGCAGCCGTCCTCCTCGCTCGAACTCTGCCTTAAAGGGTGCTGCCGCCATGCGTACCCCACTATCGCAGGGCTAGTTTATTGACCGTAGAAAAAGCAGAATAGCGTCGATGTTTCTGCC
>NZ_JCACCM010000195.1:0-81273 GCF_059501405.1 Myxacorys sp. | reverse complement strand
GTTTATTTCACAGCCTTGCTGATTGAACTTCGCTGAAAGGTCAACAGAACCTAGTAATTTTACAAAACTTGGCAAATCCACTTCCTTTGGATTGCTCTCTGCACTAACCCGCTTATGTTGTTTGTTTAGATTTAGAGGAATTTGGTTCAATTCCCTTAAGAGAGACTTTGCGAGAGAAGATTGCCCGTCCAGAAAGCGTTTGAAAATAAATACTACCGATCGTCACTAGAAAAACGACATAAGCAATGGCTTGAACCGCGTACAATCGCTGAGTATAGCCAAACAATGCGCTCAAGATTGCTCCTGGAAACCGATCGTCAGGCAGCACTTTTGCAAAGTTCCAAACCATGGGGCCTAGAATGCAATCTCGGTCTTGAGGTTTGGCAAACCGTTCGTAAAAGAAACACAAAGACTGAGATTTCCGATCGACTTGTGCCACTGTACTGAGGGCAGTGTCAAAGTGTCCCAATGCTGTAACAACCAGACCCGACACAATCAACAGCAGCAGCACGCCCATCACTAAGAAAAATTTTCGCAAATTGAGCTTGACGCCCCACTTAAACAGCAAGACGCCAATTCCAGCAGATACGGCGATTCCAGACAAAGCACCGATCGCGGGAATCAATCCTTGCTGAAACTTGCCCACAATAAAGAGGACAGTCTCAAATCCTTCTCGCAGTACCGCAAAGAAAATCAGCCCAAAAATGCCCCAGCCTGCTTTAGCATTCCGACTCAACGCTGAGCCAATGGCTCCTTCAACCTCCTGTTTTAGGCTACGAGCGTGCTTGGTCATCCAAATCAGCATCCAACTGAGCATCGCGATCGCAAGCAGACTAAAGACGCCTTCGAGCAGCGGCTCTAGCGCTGAGCCATAGGGAAGATTTGCTGATCCCAAGCTCTGAATCATCCATCCAAACAACACGCCAACCAAGGCACTCGCAATGAGTCCAACGATGATCCCACCGTAAACCCAGGAGTTTAGATGAGGCTGTTTCGCTTTTTTGAGATATGCCAGAACGATTCCGACGACTAACGCCGCTTCGACCCCTTCCCGCAAAGTAATCACAAAGGTGGGTAACGCTGAACTAAAATCCATAGTGAAGTACGTTAATACGAGGGTTACGTGAGGGGCATTCAAAAAGGGCAGCAATCAGAATTCCCGAAACCAGCGATTAGTATAGACGCGGCTTCGGAAATCTCATTTGTTGTAATGGTTACGAGGCCTTTGTCACTTTCTGAGTACTCGCTTCGATCGTCTTCACCATCTTGGAAACCTCATCGCTGGTACTGACTGGGGCGGCAGGAGCCGTTGGCGTGGGCCATGTCTTTGTCAAGGTTGCCATCGTGGTTTCAATCTCCTTATGAGCATCCTGATGCTCCTTTGCCATTTGAACCGAGATCCCATCGTAGAGTTCATTGGCATATGTGACAAAGCCGCGAGAGTCTTGATATTCGATCAACTGAGAGATTTTGCCATCGGCGATCGCGGCTCCATACTCGGAGTTAGCGGTATCTAGCAATCCGTTGATCGTTTTCAGCACAAAGCTAGGGGAGTTGCGTTGCGTTTCAGGAAGGGCCGCGATCGCGGTGTCAACTGACTGCATGGAAGACTTGAAGCCCGTGCCAACTTTGGCTGCATCTTTTGCCCCGGCTTTAACCTCATCTTGCAGCGCAATCAAAGGCTCTTTAAATGCCTGCACTTTGCGCTCATTGAGTTGGTCTTCTACATCCGCGTAAATTTCCTCAACCGGATGCCCAATATGAGGTTCAGCCTGATCAGGCTTTTGTAGATCTAGCAATTCTTTGGCAACTATCAAATGACCTTTCATCAAGGCTAGCTTCGTCATGTAATCAACATCCTTAGCTTCCCCTTCAAGCTGAATATCTTCGATCGTCACCATGTCTTTGATCTGATCGAACTGCGGCTGCGTGACAACATTCTTTGCGACCAGTTCTTCGACATTGCCATAAGGTCGGCTTGCCTGAATCTTGTTTGACAGCGCTGGAACACCCAGTTTTGCTTCTAATTTGTCGAGTTCTGACAAAATGGCAGAGTTAATGTTGATTTTTCTACCGCCACTCATCGAGTGATTCATCGCTGAACTTGCTTGGGTAGAACTTTGAGCCGCTGGAGCCGAGGTTGTTGTGTTCGGGGTCTGATTGCTACAAGAAATCAGGATCGCTATGCTCAACGCTGAGCAGAAATAACCAATAAACCGAAGGATAGACATGGTGATTGTGTGATACTGAACAGGATTTTGAGAGTTAGAACAAGATTCTTATGAATGTTTTTACCTGAAAAAAGATTTACTTACTGAAAAGGCTTCTCATCAAGTAGTCACAAGTATTCTGATGGTTTATAGGAATGATTGTCAATAATTTGATTGAGTTAGTCCCATCCTGCTTCAAGCTTTATCATTGCCAACAACCTCAAACAGTCCCATACACCCTGCTTCTGCGATCGCATCTTGGTGCGGATGAAACATAAATTTGCCAGGATAGCGGAAGCTGAATTCTAAAATGTGCCGCTCTGCGGTTCCCATCGTGATCACATCAGTTTCTTCGCTTGGTTCTAGGGTGCGTCCTGTCCGAAATACTTTAAACATGTTGGCGTGTAGATGGAACGTGACGACCGGATCAAACTCAATTAGGTTTAATATATACAGCCGAATCAACTGATTTTGTTGAATCGGAATCGGGTGATTCATGTAGTAATCGGGCAAGCCATTGATTGCGTAGAGTTCGTTTTTCTGATCTTCGTTCGTGTCATAGCCCGCCATAATCATGATCATTTCATCCGCAGGCGGACGCGGCGTTGGCGGGTCAATAATAAACATGCCATAGAGTCCTTTGCCTACATGCCTCGTCACAGGCGCAATATGGCAATGATACAGATGAACGCCATACGGCTCTGCATCAAACTCATAAATCATCACCGTATTATTGCGCACAGGCTTAATCCCATCCATATCAGGGGGATGTACGCCGTGAAAATGTAGTGAGTGGGAATGCCCAGCCCGGTTATAGAAAATGACGCGAATGCGATCGCCCTCGGTTGCTCGAAAGGTTGGTCCTGGAACTCGTCCGTTTAGATTCCAGGTGATAAACGTAGTGGATTTGTTGAGTTGAATGGGCGACGTGTGCGCTTCAACCCGAAATTCTCGCACCGTGCGTCCATTCTCTTGCTTGACTGTTCCATAGTCAAAGTCGCGCAAAACCGCTAACGGGTTCGCTACTGCTGCGTTTGACAAAGTATTCTGCACGGGAGGGATAATGACTTGAGACGATGAGCGACGATTGAGTGCTTCAACTCCCAATGCCGATCCAACGGCTCCAACTCCTGCGACTAGTCCCCACTTCAGCGCTTGACGACGATTTAAAGGAAATTTCTCTGAATTTTTATCATTAAACATGACGATCGCGAGTCAGTGGGCTTAAGTAAAGATGTCCCCTTTAGCAGAATAACGTTGACGTTTATTTTTAGCAATTATTCTCATTAAGCAGCCATAGCTGCTATTCACAGTAACGCCAAGCAAGGGGTTGAAATGATTTAACTAGAAAAACCGCGCTTAATGAGGTAAGCGCGGTTAGAGATGAGTAGACAACTTTAGATGATGAGATGAGGAGATGATGAGATGAGGGTCTAAATTGATCAGCAGTAAACGTTAGGATTCTGTTTCACTGAGCACTGAGCCAACGGGAGTGAAGCCGCCAGAAGTATTCAACACAACCCGCTCCATATCGAGATCCGATTCCCATTGACGACTGGCTGCAAACTCTTGCCGGAAACGATCGCCAAATTGCTCTCCTGAACCTGTGATGCTTTCAATGCCGCGTCGCAGGCTCCACTCCACTAGTTTCTGCACACAGCAAGCGCGTTCAATCGGGGACATCGGAAAAGTCGCGATCGCATCTAAGTAGGTTTTCGTCTTCACCAATCCGGTGAACTTCGACATACTGCGCTTCACTTTAGGATCAAACCACTCCAACTTCGTTGCGGTGTCCTTTAGTTTGCAATAACATTCTGCATGGTCCCGGCGAGAGAATAGGTAGTTCTCAACGTAACCCACATTGCCTTGTAACAGCATGTCTGCGACAAAATTGCGGTCTGACCCTGCAAAGCTACGCTGTAGCTGAGTTCGTTTCACCATCTGCGATCGCATGAGGCCAAACACTTCAGTAAAGTAGCCTGCCCAGAGAATTTTCCAAAACCGCTCAGACGGAGTTGCACCGTTTAACCGAATTTCGCCATCATAGGTTCCAATACACTGACCAGTCTCGTTGATGACCAGCGATCGACTGTGAGCAATTGCAAGAGAATTGTCTTGATCTAACAACTCTACACACTGCCGCAAATAGTCTGGCTCAAGTGTGTCATCGTGCGCTTGCCACTTAAAGTAATCAGCATCGCTAGCCTGAAAGACATAATTGTAGTTAGGTCCACCCCCGATGTTGTGCTGTTGGCGATGATAGACGATGCGGCTATCTTGCTTCGCATACTCACGACAGATCTCCTCAGTCGTATCTGTAGACGCATTATCGCTGATGAGTAATTGAAAATCTGTATACGTCTGCGCCAAGATTGTCTCGATCGCATGACGAAGATAGTTTTGACCGTTGTAAACGGGTAAGCCGATGACAACACGAGGACTTCTCATTGAACCACCTGATGATTAATGAACAGAGTGTCTAAAATGGGTTACTTGAATTGATCGCTGGTAGCTTTCTACTCCAGGTCTTTAGCAGTTCTAAATTTAGAAAGCATGAATAATTACCTACAAAGCATGAGTAATCACCTAGCCAGAAGGGTGCTACTGTTCGCTTCTCCTAAGCAAGTGAGATGCGCTAATAGAGTTTCAGTGAATCAAAGACGAGCACAACCATCTAACGAGTAGAAAGCTAACGCAATTTGCAATAGCCTTTCCGATAGTAAGTACATTCTTAATAAAAAACGTTGACAAGCTGTAGAAAAAGTGACTTTTGCATTTACTGTAGAAACTACTTAAGCATCTTCACTAATATGTATCTGCAAATTACAAAAACCACTAGTCACCCCATCTAATCTTTACAAAAACTAAATATCCAATAAGGAGGATGTGAATCCTCCTTTCCTTTGATTTTCTAGATATAGCTATGCGGCTATCGTGTCTGCGCAAACCATAATCTGCGCAAAATATAAGCAATGTGCAACTTTAAGTTTGTCGTCGTACTTGAAATCCTCGCGCCGCCCTGATCCCCAGCCCTTCTCCCGTGAAGGATAGAGAGCAAAAGCGCTCCCCTTAGCCAGTGGGAGAAGTTGGGAGATGAGGAGAGAGAAAGTTGCGCATTGCCTAAACGTGTGTTCTTAAATATCTAGCTTAGATAAAGTTTCCCCAGCTTTGTAGATATCCCTGTGGACTTTACTCAGTTAAACGAGTTCTCAGTTGAACGACTTTGATCGAATGAAATTGGAAGACAAGTGGAGCAAGTTGAATTTATATGCGAGTCCTAATATTGGCTGAGGATTGCAACCCGGATTGGCCTTCGTTGCCTGTGGTTGGCTACAAGTTCGCACGAGCGATCGCGGAGCAGGCAGACGTAACACTCGTCACGCAAATTCGCAACAAACTCAATATCGAGCGAGACGGCTGCGGCAAGGCTAAAGTAATTTATTTGGACACGGAAGAATTTGCAGCCCCCCTCTATAAGTTCACTAAGTTCTTACGAGGAGGCGATCAAACCGGATGGACAACCAGCGCGGCAATGAATTACTTTCATGCGCTCTATTTCGAGTGGGCCGTCTGGCAGCAGTTTCAACATCAGTTAAAAAATTATGAGTTTGATGTTGTCCATCGATTAACTCCGATGTCGCCGACGCAGCCTAGCCTTATAGCAACTTTAAGTCCTGTTCCGTTTGTTTTAGGCCCTCTCAATGGTGGATTGCCTTGGCCTAAGCAGTTTCAAGCAGAACTTCGGAGAGAAGGTGAATGGTTAAGCTATGTCCGTGCGGTCTACCGCCATCTGCCCTTTGTTCAAGGGACATATCGAAAGTCAGCGGCTATTTTGGCAGCCTTTGACCATACGATCGCAGACTTGCCCACCCGTGATCGCTCAAAGGTCATTAATTTTCCAGAAGTAGGCATCGATCCAAACTTATTTTCTGCTCCTAACCGCCCACAGCGGCAGCAGATGACCATTCTCTTTGTCGGTCGTCTCGTTCCTTACAAACTGCCGGAAGTGGTTGTCCGCACGTTTGCATCGAGTCCGCTTCTAAGAGAGCATCGGCTCGTTGTCGTTGGAGATGGTCCTGAACGATCGCGGTTAGAGGACATTATTGCTGAGCATCACTTAGAAGAGTGTGTGCAATTAGTGGGTCGCAAATCTCAGGTGGAAGTTGGGCAGATGATGCGCGACTCTGAGATCTTTGCCTTTCCATCAATTCGCGAGTTAGGGGCAGGCGTTGTCATCGAAGCAATGGCGTGTGGTATGGCTCCTGTGGTTGTAGATTACGGCGGCCCAGCGGATTTGGTACAACCTAATTGTGGCGTCAAAGTGCCTATGGGAAACTTAAATCAACTAGTGCAACGGTTCACTGCCGAGCTAGAGAACCTTGTTACTCATCCTAATCAGGTCACAGCTTACGGTCAAGCCTCTCATCAACACGCCGTAACTTATTACAGCTGGAATGCCAAAGCCAATCAAATCATGCATCTCTACGCTCACTTATCAGGTCGGAAAATGTCTACGCAGGAGGACACTTTAGAGGGATTCGTCAGTCCTTCTAACCTTTCCCCATCGCAGTCACCCTTAGTGAAATCGTAAGAGCAATATCTTAAATAGTATCTGCTTAACTCACACCTTAATATTTTCGAGGTAGAGAGATGTCTAGAGTAGAGAGCGGAGGGTTTTTCATAAAGGCAGAAACTGCTCGCCTCTGCTCTTCTCTTATCCCGAACTCAGAGCAAAATACTTTTCTTTAACTGATGTATTAGTTCCACCTTCAACTAATGTATTAGTTTTACAATGTGCTGTATCTGCGAACCACAGCGCGAGACAACCAGGGCTTACTGCGCATAAAGTCCGCTTGACTCACGGTGGGCCAGACCCGCTAAAAGCTTTTCCAGAAATCACACCGGTAGGAAAAATTGCTTAATCAACTGTAACCCCTCGGTGATAAGCTGAGAATTGGCGATTAACGCACAAAATCGTATTTGAAATAGCTGAACCACAGTAGGGCGTAAGCATGGTCACCACCGCAGAAAAAACAACTATCGGTCATATCACGCAAATCATCGGTCCGGTTCTGGACGTTCGATTTCCTGACGGCAAAATGCCACAGATTTATAACGCCCTGAAGATCACAACTAAAACTGATGCGGGTCAAGACGTTTCTGTGACCTGTGAGGTGCAGCAGCTTCTCGGTGATAATCAAGTCCGTGCTGTTGCTATGAGTTCCACAGACGGCTTGGTGCGCGGCACAGAAGTCCAAGACACAGGCGCTCCCATTAGCGTTCCGGTCGGAACTGCCACCCTGGGTCGGATCTTCAACGTCTTGGGAGAACCTGTAGACAACCGAGGTCCCGTTAACAATACTGAAACTTCTCCAATTCACCGCGATGCTCCAAAGCTGACCGAGCTGGAAACCAAGCCTTCCGTATTCGAGACTGGCATTAAGGTGATTGACCTGCTAACTCCCTACCGGCGCGGTGGAAAGATTGGGCTATTTGGCGGTGCAGGCGTTGGTAAGACCGTCATTATGATGGAACTAATCAACAACATTGCGACTAAGCACGGTGGGGTATCAGTGTTCGCCGGTGTGGGTGAGC
Organism: Myxacorys sp.; assembly: GCF_059501405.1. Lineage (NCBI taxonomy): Bacteria > Bacillati > Cyanobacteriota > Cyanophyceae > Leptolyngbyales > Leptolyngbyaceae > Myxacorys > Myxacorys sp. Next base: position 73,468 of record NZ_JCACCM010000195.1, on the reverse strand, counting down.
GCACCCGTGAAGGAAATGACCTCTACAACGAGATGATTGAGTCTGGCGTTATCAAGAAAGATAACCTTAATGATTCTAAGATTGCGCTAGTGTACGGTCAGATGAATGAGCCGCCCGGAGCAAGAATGCGCGTTGGTCTGTCAGGTCTGACAATGGCAGAGTATTTCCGGGATGTTAACAAGCAAGACGTTTTGCTGTTTGTGGATAACATCTTCCGATTTGTGCAAGCGGGTTCAGAAGTATCTGCACTGCTTGGACGGATGCCATCTGCAGTAGGATATCAGCCAACCCTAGGTACTGACGTAGGTGACTTACAAGAGCGGATTACCTCGACGACCGAAGGTTCGATCACGTCGATTCAAGCCGTTTATGTTCCAGCGGATGACTTGACTGATCCTGCCCCTGCAATCACCTTTGCCCACCTAGACGGAACCACCGTTCTATCTCGTGGTCTTGCCTCTAAAGGGATTTATCCAGCGGTCGATCCGCTAGATTCAAGTTCGACCATGTTGCAGCCAGCGATCGTGGGTGATGATCATTACGATACGGCTCGCAACGTGCAGTCCACCCTCCAGCGCTACAAAGAGCTTCAGGACATCATCGCTATCTTGGGTCTCGATGAATTGTCGGAAGAAGATCGCTTGACCGTGTCTCGCGCCCGTAAGATCGAGCGCTTCTTGTCTCAACCCTTCTTTGTGGCAGAAGTCTTTACCGGATCTCCAGGCAAGTATGTGACGCTTGGCAAAACGATCGAAGGCTTCAAGCGGATTCTGGCAGGCGAACTCGATGAGTTGCCAGAGCAAGCGTTCTACCTAGTAGGCGATATCGATGAAGCGATCGCGAAAGCCGACAAGATGAAGGCAGAGGCTAAGTAAAGGACGAGGGAGGAGAGAGGATCGATGAAACTGATTCTACTCCTCCTGATCCTAAGTTGTGGGTTGTGATCGTTTACTTCTGACTGAAGATTATGCCGTTAACTGTTCGGGTTATTGCTCCAGATAAAACTGTCTGGGATTCTACTGCTGATGAAGTGATTTTGCCTAGTACAACTGGGCAACTGGGAATTTTGGCAGGGCACGCGCCGTTGCTAACGGCTCTCGATACTGGGGTCATGCGAGTTCGGGCAGATAAAACTTGGGTTCCGATCGCGCTAACGGGTGGCTTTGCTGAAGTTGAAAGCAACGAAGTGACGATTTTGGTCAATGGGGCAGAGCGCGGTGACACGATCGATCGTGATACCGCTAAGACGGCCTACGCCGAAGCAGAAGCGGCGCTTGCAAAAGCTGAGCAAGGTAACTCTAAGCAAGAGCAATTGCAAGCTGCTCAAGCTCTGAAAAAGGCACGGGCGCGATTGCAAGCTGCAGGTGGAACTCTCTAATCTTTAGTTCCAAATGAAGTTTGCGAATAAGAGCGAATAACAAACAAAGGGAGGACTTTCACCAGTCCTCCCTTTGTTCTTTTAAAGGCGAACCAGTAGCCTACACTCGTCCCCGTAGCATTTGAGCCATTTCGTTCTGCTTCGGCGACATCTCTAACGCAACTTCCTCCGTAATCCGGCCTTCTTCGTACAGCTTGTAGAGCGATTGGTTCATCGTACACATGCCGTCGAAACCGCATTTTGGCATAATTGCCTCAATTTCATCTAATTCTCCCTTACGGATGTAGTCTCTAATTGCGTCAGTGTTAATCATAATGTCGTGGAACGCTGCCCGTTTACCATCCGTCGTGCGGCACAGTCCCTGCGCAATGACAGTCACCAACGATTCTGCCAGTGCCACCCGCATCGGAGGCTGTTCCTCTGGTTTGAACAAGCTCAGAACCCGCTCAATGGTTTTCACCGCGCTATTGGTGTGCAGCGTTCCCATCACTAAGTGTCCCGTTTGAGCTGCCTTCAGAGCCGTGTTGACGGTCTCCTTGTCGCGCATTTCACCAATGAGGATAATATCTGGATCTTCCCGCAGTGCGGCTTTCAGCGCATTGTCGAACTTGTGAGTATGCACACCGACTTCGCGGTGCTTAATCAACGATTTTTGACTCTTATGGATAAATTCAATCGGGTCTTCGATCGTAATGATGTTCTTTGGCATCTCTTTGTTGATGTAGTCCATCATTGCCGCCATCGTAGTCGATTTACCTGATCCTGTAGGACCCGTCACCAAAATTAAGCCTTTGTGATAGTGACATACATCTTTGAAGACAGGAGGCAAGTTTAGCTGCTCCATCGTCAAAATCTTAAGCGGAATCAACCGCATGACCATTGCCCCGCCGTGCAACGAGTCAAAAATATTGATTCGGACCCGCGCGAATTCGTATTGAGTCGCGCCGTCAAAATCGAGCGTTTCTTGGTACTGTTTAATCTCCGCTTCGCTCAACACTTCGCGTAACCAACTCATGAAGGTTTCGTGATCGGTCACAGGATAGTCTGTCGCTTCAATTTCACCACGATTGCGGAAGCGAGGCACTTCACCCACTCCCACATGAATATCTGAAAAGCCTTTATCGAACGCAACTTTAATGAGTTGCTCTAAGGTTGGAGACCCATTGGAAGAACGTCGCGCTGTACTAGGAACTGTAGGTGGTGCAGTAGGACGATGTCCCATGATAGGAGGGGGCGTTGCTCCATTGGAGATGTCGGGTGTGGAAGGAGGTGGAGATGAAATCACACTCGTAGTTGAAGTCGCCTCTGCGGAACTAGGGTTTGCACTAATTGCAGGCGTTGGCATCGCGACGGTAGGATTTGCAGAAACGGGCGACGCACCCGGTGTGGCTAGAGTTTGGGTTGCTGCACTCATTTTACTGACAGGAGCGACGAGTCCAGTAAATGGCTGCGAAGCGGCTTCTTCAGACGGACGCGGAGCGCTAATTACGTCTGTCATTGCACTACTAGAATTCCGCAGAGGGGGTGGCGGTGCGGGCGGCACACGAGGAGCGGGAGGAGGCGTAATGGACGGACGCTGTGTTTCTGGTGTCATATCCTGGTGCGGTAAAGAACTCTGAAGGGGAAAGGTATCCTGTGGGAGTTTGGTGCGATCAATCTGGGAGGAGTCGGGCGTCGGTCAATTCAGTGGAGGCTAGATGCTGCTATCGTCTAAACTGTCTTCTTACCAAGGGTCTGGCAACAAGCGCTTGACAGATCGACAGTAGACTTCTAGCTTTTAATCAGCTTTCCCGAAACGCGGGTGCCAGTATCAAGAAAAGAGATCGCAAGGAGAACTTAAAGCATGAGCCAGGCAGACGGGTGGTATGTGGTGAAACAACCAGAGGGACATTGCCAAATTCTTTCCACCCATGAGGTGGAGGAAACTCATGAAAAACCCTCTGAGAAAACGGAACGCTGGGGTCCGTTTAATTCAGAGGGTGAAGCGATCGCACGTCGCGTTGGTTTAATTCGGGCTGGAAAATGCCAGCCTAGCTGAGATTACTTTGAGCCAGCGCGAGTGATATCTTTGCCAGAAATGCGCTGGTTTAACACTTGCAGCGCTTTGGCATACTGCGGATCTTCGGGAGTGCCAATCTTGTCGCGATCACGAACCAAAGCCTGGCGCTGCTGATCATTCAAGTCAAACACCACATCTGGATCGATGCCGTGTTTGTTGATATCTCGACCCTTTGGTGTGAGATATTTCGAGATGGTCACCGCTAGCCCCGATCCGTCTCCCAAGCCTCGTACCGATTGAACCAGGCCTTTTCCAAAGGTTTTGGTTCCAACGATCGTGGCACGGCGATTGTCTTGTAATGCGCCGGAGAGAATTTCACTCGCGCTTGCAGAGCCACCATCTACCAAAACAACCAATGGTTTCGTGGTCAAGGCACGATTGTTGGCGGTCTCCTTATCAGACACACCTTGCCGATCAACCGTTGATACAATGCCCCCATTTGGAATCCACATCCGCGCAATGTCAACGCTGGCATAGAGAAGACCACCTGGATTAGAGCGTAAATCTAGAATATAGCCAGAAACGCCTTGCTTCTCCAGGTTCTGAATAGCGTCCCGCATCTCAGCGGCCGCATTGGCGCTAAACTGCACGAGACGAATGTAGCCAACATTTCCGGTCGGAGACGTTTTGGTGCTGTAACGCACCGGGTGAATTTCAATCTTGGCTCGCTTGAGCGGAAAATCGAGCGACTGGTTACCCCGAAGAACGGTCAGCTTCACCTCGGTTCCTACGGGACCTCGAATCAAGGTGACGGCTTTATTCACGTCCATGCCTTCGGTACTCTTGCCGTCAATTTGGGTAATGATATCTTTTGCTAATACCCCAGCAGATGAGGCTGGACTGCCTTCGATCGGCGCAATGACGGTCAGTTTCTTTGTCTTTTCATCGGCAGCAAGCTGAATTCCGACGCCCGTTAGTTCTCCGGACGTATCGATCTGCATATTCTTAAATTCTGCTGGATCCATAAAGCGGGTGTAAGGATCACCCAACTTTTTCAGCATTTCTCGAATCGCTTTGTATGCCTCTTCTTTGTTGGCATAATTGCGATTGAGATATTGGCTGCGCGTCGCCTTCCAATCGATTTGATTAAAGGTGGGATCGACGTAATTGCGATCGATAACCTGCCACACTTCATCCACGATTTCCTTCGGACTCTCCCGAAAGAACGCTTGCCCTTTGTTGAGAATTCCAGCCCCCGTGATGGTGATACCAGTAACGGCGACTGCCGTAGCACCTAAGACAAGCGCTCGTTTCGTCATGGTCATATGGCTCAATGCTTAGAAAGTGACTGAAAAGATTATGCTCAATCTAACACAGCAAACTGAGGCAATCCGCAATAAATATGCTTAAGTTTTAAGGATCAATCCACCGCCCGTCAGATTTAATGAGGTTGATTAGCTCTTCCACACCGTGGGCTTCAGGCACTTTCTTGATCTCGTTTCGACCCCGGTATAACGAAATGTAACCTGCTTGCTTACCAACGTAACCGTAGTCTGCATCCGCCATTTCTCCAGGACCATTGACAATGCATCCCATCACCGCAATGTCCAAGCCAGTCAAGTGTTGAGTGGCAGTTCTGACTTTGTGCAGCACCTCTTCTAGGTTAAACAAGGTGCGTCCGCAGGAAGGACATGCTACATACTCCACCATGGTTTTACGGAGCCCAAGAGCTTGCAAAATTCCGTAGCACACCGGAATTTCTTTTTCTGGAGCTTCAGTCAGCGACACACGAAGCGTATCGCCGATTCCTTCTGCTAAAAGCGTTCCAATGCCTGCAGTCGATTTGATCCGCCCGTATTCGCCGTCTCCCGCTTCGGTGACACCTAGATGAATTGGGTAGTCCATTCCAAGTTCGTCCATACGCTTCACCATGAGGCGGTTGGCTGCGATCATGACGGGGACTCTAGAAGCTTTGAGCGACAGTTCAATGTTGTAGAACTCTAACGACTCGCAAATTTGGATAAACTCTAATGCCGATTCCACCATGCCTTCAGGAGTGTCGCCGTAGGTGAAGAGCATCCGTTCTGAGAGAGACCCATGATTGACGCCAATCCGCATCGACTTGTTTTGATCGCGCAGCGAAATCACCAGAGGTTTGAGGGTGTCGCGGATCTTCTCACCAATTTCATCAAATTCTGCTGGGGTATATTCCGTGCGATCGCTCTTTGGCTTTTCAAATACATACAGCCCCGGATTGATGCGCACATTATCGACATAGTTTGCCACTTCTAGGGCAATCTTCATGCCGTTGTGGTGGACATCCGCCACTAATGGAACCGGCTTGTAGGTTTTGTGTAAACGATCGCGAATCTCTTCCATCGCCTTGGCATGCGCCATGCTGGGCACAGTCACTCGAACAATTTCGCAGCCAATTTCGTGTAGGCGACGAATTGCCGCTACAGATCCATCAATATCTAGCGTGTCTTCATTAATCATGGATTGCACCGCGACGGGATATCCGCCTCCAATCGTGATGCTGCCGACCGGAACAGGACGAGTTTTGCGACGCTGAATGGCAGGATCGGTCGAATATTGGCTTGAAGGGGTAGCAGTAGGACTCGGCAAAGTTTGCATATGCGCGAATTAAACTTTTGACAATATGAAAGAGAAGATCAACATTTGTTACTGTCTTTCAGATTGCCACAGAAAGTGGTGTTCTGACGGTTTTCTGGGCGACAGGCATCAAGAATTATTGGGTAGAACGCCCCTTTTCGGGTATAACTCTCTAATATTCTTAACCTCGACCCCCAGATCTCTAGCCGCGACACAAGCGAGATTCTTGCTTGACCGATCCTGACATTGCTGCTCGCTGCAATGTCATAAATGCTCGGAAATCCTCTTGCTCATATTTCATACTCAACAGTTGCCGGAGCAGATTCTCGGCTTCAACCGTCAGAACTCCAGTCGCAAGGGCTTGTTGAACAACATCACGAATTAGAGCCATAGCCACACCCCAAGTGCATTAAGAAAGACTGTTTACCTATAACATCGCTGTCTCAGCAGGTCATTGAGCAAACCCATTTACTATTCGTTTCTAAATCGCTCTCGTAACGGTTGCGTATAGAAAGAATAAAGAGTAATAACTGTCTGAAAATGGTAGAGCGATTTAAGCTGAGAAACGGTATCCCCTCAAACAGTTTGTGATAGGTACGCTGAAGGCTGAAACCTAACGACGCAAGAGGGTTAAAGAGTATGACGTAAAAGAAACTAAGAAGTTCCTCACCTGAAGAAGAAATTTTTGTTTGTTTAAATATCCGTAGAAAGTGCGTTTAAATTTGACAAACTTAGCCTTAAAAATTTAGGCGGAACTGCCTAGAGAAGGCAAGTAACAGTCAATACATTTCAACTTAAAACATGGCTTTTTGACGTGTTAAGTGACTTGCTTCTTGTCGGCAACAATTAAACTAAAAGTTTCAGAAAGATCAGCGGGTTCCATTTTCTTACAATCATTACACCGTCAAGAAGGTGTAGCAAATTACCGTAAAAAGTGCCTCCAACAAAGAGCGCTCTGGAGATTAGCAAATGTTGCAAATACCGAATTTCGAGTGAAGTAATACTGCTTATTCCACTGGAGGATATTCTAGTGCGATCGCGCCTAAATTACCTTTGCGAAAATCGGTCAAAATTTGCCTCGCTGTGCGTTCGATGTCCCCCTGATAGGTTCGATCAGCGAGCGATCGCAAGTAGCTTTCTCCACTCAAATCCTCTAAGGCTAACGAATATCGTTCTTGTAAGGCTTGTTTAACCTGCAAACCATTCAGCAGATCGATGAACGCGGCCGCGACGCGCTGATTGTCATATCCAGCTTCGCCAATATCATCACAAATGGCTAATTTAATCGCTGCATTTTGATCGGTGAGCTTGTTCGGAAGGACGCCGGGAGCATCTAAAAGATCAATTTGCTCAGAAATTCTTACCCAGCGTAACTGGCGAGTCACCCCCGCTCGACGGGCACTTTCGACGACTTTGCGTTTGAGTAATCGATTAATCAACGCCGATTTACCCACGTTTGGAAATCCGATCACAACCGTACGGATCGGTCGAGGCAGCATCCCGCGATCGCGCCTGCGTTCGTTCACCTGAGCGCCTGCGATTTGAACGGCTTTAGAAACGGCATCGATCGCTTTTCCGTGCTGAGCATCGGTGAAGTAGGGCTCTTGTCCCTGCTGCTGAAACCACTCTGTCCATCGCTCTTTAGCAGACGATGAGATCATGTCCATCCGATTGAGAACCAACACACGCCCCTTGCTGCCAAGCCACTGCTCAATCTGAGGATGATGAGTTGCCTCAGGAATGCGAGCGTCGCGAACTTCCAAAACCACATCAACGCGCTTTAGCTGCTCAAGCAGGGACTTTTCTGCTTTGGCAATGTGACCGGGATACCACTGGATGGGAGGAGAGGACATGAATGCAAAATATTGATTTGGGCTGAGAAGCTTCTATCCTAGCGACTGTAAGCAGGATAAAAGTTTTTCTCTTCCTATAACGTACACTCCCTGAACAGGGTTAGAGATATCTAAAACGGTTGCACCTGAGAAAACTACAAGAGGTGTAACAAATTTAGAGTCTCTGTTCTGCTTCATGACAACGGCTTGACGCTTTGCTTGCTTTAAGAAATCTTTCTCAAAAGGAATTTGGGAGCGCCCATACTGCCGATACAGTTTTCTACCATTCCAACAGACTTTACCTCTGTGAGACTTCACATCAATGGTGTAAGCGCGTTTTTTTGGCGAGAACAAAAAGATGTCAATATCGCCTACTCTGCGATCGCTAATACCATACTCAATGTGCCAGCCTAAATCTTTCAGAGGATCAAGCATTGCTGCAATTTCTTCCTCTGCCAATGCTCCTTGGTCAGCATGATTTGCTCGTTTCCACCAGTACTGAGCCTGAATTAATACCAGTACAGCAAACAAGAAGCAAGCCAAGTACACATGAATTGGCAACGTAAACTTAGTAGACGGTAAGAACAACAAGTTTCTCGCAAAAGATGTTGCAACGAATGGCAAAGCAATGAGTGCCACTGACGTGCCAAGCAGCGATATAGCCTTTGTACGGCGGTGGAATGCTAACAACCGAACATTTCTTCCTGCGTGAGGCATAGTGTTAGCGCGTTTAAGCGGGGAATGGTTGTTTTCAAGCATTCCCAGGCGTACGAGGCGGCTAATCGCTATGGCACAACTAGCACCGGACAGGGTGAAAGGCTAATCACTCGATTCGTGACACTTTCAGAGACTTCTTCGGTGAGTCCGAGTCCGCGACAGCCCATGACGATCAGATCGGCTTCGGTCTCATCGGCAACATCGCAAATTGTAAACGCAGGATTTCCTTCTCGTTCGATGGTTTCTGCCTCGATGCCTTGTTGAGAGAATAATGATTTTGCGTTTTCTAAAAGTTTGGCGACCGCATCGGGTGACGCCATCGTATCGGTCGGAATTTCTGCGGCTGCCGAAGCCTCAACGACAGACACAATGATAAGACGGCTCTTGTGAAACTGCACAATTTCTGCGACTTTTTCAGCTGCTTGGCGAGATTCACGGCTTTGGTCGATGGGAAACAAAACTGTTTTAAACATGGATTTGGTTTGGGTAGGACAAATAGTTCAGTAAGGTCTTATCTTTCTGAACTTACAACAGGATGAGCGGATTGGGCGATCGCAGAGGGGCAATTAATGAGAAAATTTAAGACGTAGGTAGAAAGACTCATTCTAGGAGTAGTATCGTGCCCAAAAAGACTGTTAACAATCTATCGTCCTCTGATTTGCAAGGAAAGCGCGTGCTGGTGCGGGCTGATTTTAACGTGCCGTTAGATGAGCAAGGCAATATCACCGACGATACGCGCATTCGGGCAGCGCTGCCAACCATCCAAGCGTTGACCTCGAAAGGCGCAAAGGTGATTTTGAGCAGTCACTTTGGGCGTCCGAAAAATGGTCCTGAAGACAAGTACCGTTTGACGCCCGTTAGCAATCGGCTATCTGAGGTATTGGGCAAGCCCGTAACCAAGTGCAATGACTGTATTGGGGATGAAGTGACTGCCGCCGTAGACGCGATGCAGCCCGGTGATGTCGTTCTGCTAGAGAACGTCCGCTTCTACAAAGAAGAGGAAAAAAACGATCCCGAATTTGCCCAAAAGCTCGCGTCGATCGCGGATTTATACGTGAACGATGCCTTTGGAACCGCTCACCGCGCTCATGCGTCCACAGAAGGCGTAACCAAGTTTCTAAAGCCCTCTGTTGCAGGATTGCTGATTGAGAAAGAATTGGAATATCTCCAGAGCGCGATCGAGAATCCTCAGCGTCCGTTAGCGGCGATCGTCGGCGGTTCTAAGGTTTCTAGCAAAATCACCGTGATCGAAACCCTGCTCGATAAAGTTGATAAGCTGCTAATTGGCGGTGGCATGGTGTTCACCTTCTACAAAGCACGCGGCCTAAACGTCGGTAAGTCGTTGGTTGAAGAAGATAAACTCGACTTGGCACGGGCACTGGAAGCCAAAGCAAAAGAAAAAGGCGTTGATTTGCTGCTGCCGACGGATGTTGTCGTTGCCGATAATTTTGCACCCGATGCAAATGCTCAAACGGTTAGCGTCGAGAATATTCCTGACGGCTGGATGGGGTTGGATATTGGGCCTGACTCCGTGAAGACCTTCCAGCAAGCGCTGTCTCAGTGCAAGTCGGTGATTTGGAATGGTCCGATGGGAGTATTTGAATTTGATAAATTTGCGGCTGGTACGGAAGCTATCGCACGCACCCTTGCCGAATTGACTCCCAAAGGAACGATCACGATCATTGGCGGTGGTGACTCGGTAGCTGCTGTTGAGAAAGTCGGCCTGGCAGACCAAATGAGCCACATTTCAACCGGTGGTGGTGCGAGTTTAGAACTGCTAGAAGGCAAAGAACTACCTGGAATTGCAGCGCTCGACGAAGCTTAATCTCGTAATTTAGCAAGATTAGTCGCGGATGAGACAAACGTCTCATCCGTTTTTTATGCCGCTAAAGCTGTAGTGGGTGCAGTTCCTCCAAAGTTACGCAGAGCGCGAATCGGGATTTCAATCCAAAATGCAGCACCTTGTCCTGGTGTCAATTCACACCACATCGATCCCTGGTGCTTCTCAGCCACAATTTGATAGCTAATCGACATCCCCATCCCCGTGCCTTTACCGACTTCTTTTGTCGTAAAGAACGGAGCAAAAATGCGTTGCTGCACTGCTGTAGACATACCGTTTCCGTTGTCTGCAATGCAAATTCGGATGCGATCGAGTCCCTAGCATTGAGTGGTGATCCGAATCATTAGCAGTGAGCACTCTGAATCCTGCGCCTCTTCTTCTAACGCATCATACGCTGAGGGAGACGCTTCCTCTAAAGCATCAATCGCATTGCTCAAAATATTCATAAACACTTGATTCAGTTGCCCTGCATAGCATTCCACTCGTGGAAGTTCGCCGTATTCTCGAATAATCTGTACTTCCGGGCGACTTGAGGTTGCTTTGAGGCGGTGTTGCAAGATGAGCAAAGTACTGTCAATGCCTTCATGGATATCGACATCCAGAGGCTGATTGAGTAAATCTTGATACGCCTCAGTAAACTTGCGATACTGTTTCATCGAGCCAAGCTTGCCGCCTTTTTTAGTACGGCTTCAAGATCCGGCACCGCTGCAAATGAAACGCCGCCCTGCTGTACTCCTAGCGCTTTGTCAGCCAAATCTTTAGGGTGTTAATGGAGGCATCGTCTTTGCGCTTGACATACGTGATCGTTGATTCTGCAAACGACATCGTGAAATCCAAAGTCTTTGCCCGTTCATCAGTAATGCCTACTGCTGTCAGCGCGACATCATATTTTCCCTCTGCTACGCCTGGCAAAATGCCTTGCCAAGGCAAAATTTCTTGACGAATTTCAAACGGAACCCGCTTTCTGAGGCGATCGAGCAATTCATGGTCAAATCCCGTCGGCTTGCCGTTGACGAGGAACTCAAGGATAATCATCTTCGGTGGCAACCAGTAAGTGGCCTCGTCGCTTGATTTGGTTGAGGAGCGTATCGCTGATCGCGATCGTTGGGCTACTCTGAGATTGCTGCACACATCCATGTGCGAGCGAGGCAAGCAGTGTGCCTGCACCAGCCTGAAGGAAAGCCCGTCTGCGAATGCTCATACTGTGGGTGAATCGGCAATTTTATTCTTCTCAAGAATTCCCTGACTGTGCTCGCGACAATCATGCTCACTAGTCTTCAAAATCCGTTAGTTAAACAATTGCGCAAGCTGCACCGCGCTAAAGAACGACGCGAACAGCAGCTTTTTCTGTTGGAAGGAACGCATTTAGTTGAGGAGGCCTGCGCCGTCGGGTTGCCCCTGATGACCGTTTGCTGTACAGAAATATGGCAGGCTCAACACCCTTCATTGTGGCAGCAGCTTCAGAATCGCTCTCAGCGGCTAGAAATAGCCAGTCCTGAAGTGGTAAAAGCGATCGCAACGACCGTTGAACCTGATGGCATTGTTGCCACCGCAGAACGCATTTATTCTCAGCCATTGGCCCTTAAAAGCTTCGGACTTGTTCTTGAAACAATTCAAGACCCTGGCAATCTTGGCACAATGATTCGGACGGCGGCGGCGGCAGGAGTAGAAGGACTTTTGCTCAGCGCAGATAGCGTGGATTTGGACAATCCGAAAGTGCTAAGAGCATCCGCGGGGCAATGGTTCCGGCTGCCGATGGGCGTTAGCTCCAATTTGAAGACAGAAATTCTTAACGCTAAAAAACAGGGAATGCAGATCATCGCGACTGTTCCAACTGCAGCGCAGACATACTGGGAAGTCGATTTTAGAAAACCAAGTCTGATTTTGATGGGAAACGAAGGAGCCGGGTTGTCTCATCCCCTGAATGAGCTTGCAGATGCTCAAGTGACTATTCCGTTAAGCCCAGGAGTGGAATCGCTCAATGTGGCGATCGCGGCAGCGCTTATGCTTTACGAAGCAAAACGACAGCGATCAGGCTGATTCTCCCCTAGACTGCATAAACTGCTCGATGTCCGCCACCGCTTGCTCAAATTCCTCAAGCTCTGGCCTTGCTGGTGCAGCCGTGGCTTGAGCCTTCGTCTTGGCTTCAGACTCAGATAGCGTTTCTTGCAGCTTATCGAGTGATTCCATAAATGCTTTAGCTGCCGCACGTCGCAGTTCTTGCTGTTCCATAATGCCTAACTCTTACTGAATGGACTGAGCCGTAAGCTCGCCTTGTAATCGCCTTGAGTCAACAGATTTATTCAATCTGAGTAGATTAACTCTAACTACCTAACTATAGGTTCCACGGATTCTCCGCTCTGATTAGAATGCCCACTCCTGTCACAATCGTCTCATTTCATGATCGTCAGGTTGATCAAACTCCTCTTGAAGTGCCATGCCCAAAAGAATCTGTGTTGTCGAATTTACCCCTGGCAGTTGACAATAGATAGGGCAATAACCACCAGGAGGGCGATGTGGCTAACGATTTTGATTATGATTTGGTAATTGTTGGTGCAGGCGTTGGTGGACACGGTGCAGCACTCCATGCCGTGGATTGTGGACTCAAGACCGCGATCGTCGAAGCGGCAGATATGGGCGGAACCTGCGTCAACCGCGGCTGCATTCCGTCAAAAGCGTTGCTGGCAGCATCGGGGCGGGTGCGAGAATTGCGAAATGCCCACCATCTCAAGTCGCTAGGGATTGAAGTCGGTTCGGTCGGATTTGACCGCCAAGCGATCGCAGATCATGCGGCTGGAATTGTGCAGAAGCAACAGGACGGCCTCACCAACAGCTTAAAGCGGCTCAACGTTGATGTAATTCGGGGCTGGGCAAGAGTTTCAGGATCGCAGAAGCTCAGCATCTCCACGCCAGAAGGAGAAAAAACGGTTACAGCAAAAGATATTATTCTCGCTCCGGGATCAGTGCCGTTTGTGCCACCTGGGGCTGAGACAGACGGCAAAACCGTATTCACCAGCGACGATGCGATTAAGTTAGAGTCGCTGCCGCCGTGGGTTGCGATCGTCGGTAGCGGCTATATCGGGTTGGAATTTGCGGATGTCTACACGGCGCTTGGCTGCGAAGTGACAATGATCGAAGCGCTCGATCAACTCATGCCAGGATTTGATCCTGACATTGCGAAACTGGCACAGCGGATCTTGGTGACGCCTCGTGACATCGAAACCAAAGCAGGCGTGTTAGCAGCAAAAGTAACGCCCGGCTCGCCCGTTGTGATCGAACTGGTTGATGCCAAAACCAAAGAGCCGCTGGAAACGCTAGAAGTAGATGCCTGTCTGATCGCAACGGGTCGAATTCCCTTTGCTAAAGATTTAGGACTGGAATCTGTCAGTGTGGAATTGGATCGACGCGGCTTTATTCCAGTAAACGATCGCATGGAGGTACTATCTGGTGGCGAACCTGTGCCTCACTTGTGGGCAATTGGGGACGCGACCGGGAAAATGATGTTGGCTCATGCGGCGTCAGCTCAAGGCATTGCGGCGATCGAAAATATTTGCGGACGCGATCGCAGCATGGACTATCGCAGCATTCCCGCTGCCGCGTTTACCCATCCAGAGATCAGCTTTGTTGGCTTAACCGAGCCTCAAGCCAAGGAATTAGGACAGGCAGAAGGTTTCGAGGTGGCGGCGGTGCGAACCTACTTTAAGGGCAATGCTAAAGCGATCGCAGAAGGAGAATCGGAAGGAATCGCTAAAGTTGTTTATCGCAAAGATACAGGCGAAGTTCTCGGCACTCACATCATCGGACTTCACGCGGCGGATTTAATCCAAGAAGCTGCAAATGCGATCGCCAATCGTCAATCAGTAAAGTCGCTCGCATTCTCGGTTCACACCCATCCGACGTTGTCCGAAATTCTAGATGAAGCTTATAAGCGGGCAGCCGTTCACTAACGCGTTTTGCCCTCACCCCCAACCCCTCTTCCCCATCTTGTTCCCTCTCCCTAGGGAGAGGGCTAGGGTGAGGGCGTATCAATCGCCTTAACCTCATCCTCTCAACCCTTTTACCCTTGTGCAACATGGAAATTCGTCGTCGCCGTCCCAATCCTGCGATCGCGGTGCAGGAGTTACGATACCAGGTCAACGCGCCGGAAAATCAACCTCAAAATATTCTGGAGGAGATTGTTTGGCAAAAAGAAGTCGAAGTGACTCAGATGCGGGACAAGATACCCCTGATCGAATTGCAGAAACAGGTTGCAGAAAGCAACTCTGTGCCGCATGACTTCTTAGCGGCTTTGCAAAACGGTAAAACCAACCCCGCCGTGATTGCAGAAGTCAAAAAGGCATCTCCCAGCAAAGGCGTAATTCGAGACGATTTTGATCCAGTTGCGATCGCTAAGGCTTATGCTTCTGGCGGGGCAACCTGTCTGTCTGTCTTGACCGATAAAAAATTCTTTCAAGGAAGTTTTGAGAACCTAGCGCAAATTCGTGCGGCTGTCGATCTCCCGCTGTTGTGCAAAGACTTCATCGTTTATCCTTATCAAATGTATTGGGCAAAGTTGCAAGGCGCAGACGCCGTTTTACTGATTGCAGCAGTCTTACCGGATAAAGATTTGCAGTATTTCTTGAAGATTGTTAAAACGTTGGGCATGACGGCGCTAATCGAAGTGCATACGCTTGACGAACTCGATCGCGTTCTTGGCTTAGACGGAGTAATGCTGATTGGCATTAACAATCGCAATCTTAAAGACTTCTCCGTTGACCTCAACACCACTAAGGCAATCTTGACGGCTCGTGGCGCTCAGCTTGCAGAACGCGGTATTCTTGCAGTGAGTGAGTCAGGCATCCATACCCCCGAAGACATTTCTCTCGTTCAATCAGCAGGTGCAACGGCGGTGCTCGTAGGAGAGTCATTGGTTAAGCAATTCGATCCAGGGCAAGCACTACGGCAACTAATCGCATGACGCTATCTATCTCAAGTTAGCCACTAGGAGGCTAGACAGCCTCTAGTTAGTCTGCCATTTTTAAGAAAGATTCTGTTTTCGTCAACTTAGTCTTTAGATACTAGAATCTAGAGCTTTACTCTTTACCGCGGTAGGTGAGCGTTACATGGAGCCAATTCCCCTTCCATCGCATATTCACTACGAATTACTGCTGCAACTCTTGGAGCGCCAAACGATGTTTGCAGTCAGTCAGCATCCTCACCAACGCGAACAGGTTCAGCAACTGATCGTCACCTTGCGAAAAGCCATTTCTCAGCAAAAGCATTTGGAGGAAACCTGCGATCGCTTGAGAGTCCCAGTTGAATATCGCTGGTCGCTCAATCGCGTCGATGCCCCCGAAGGCGCGATTAAAGTTCCCACGGAGGTGAAAAATTCGTGAGGCATGTAAGCTGAAGACGTTCCGGTGGCGGAAACCGTCCTCCGCTGGGTGTCCGGGAGGATCGTTTTGAGGAGGGATCGATCGAAGTGGCTGAGCCAAATCATGCAAAGCAGGCTGAGTTTGAGGCAGATGTCCTCGAACTAGCTGTGCCTGCCAGCGCACTGGTTCAACCCCAGGTCAGTCCAGAGAACACATCGGAGGACACGAGGGATTTGACGCAGATGCAAGAGTGTGTGCAGCGTCAGATTAATCGCATTCGAGATTTAGAACATGCGTTAGATCAGTCGCTTGCCAGTTTGGATGAGTTGCGCCTGCAAATTGTCGATCAAAACTTTTTAGAGCATCAGTTGGCTTCGACAGAAGAGTATGCCAATGTGCAAGAGCAGGCGATTCATCAGTTACGGCTGCAATTTGAGAGTCAAAAAGCTGAGCTAGAAGCGCAGATTCGGCAAACTCAAGACCAGTTGGGAGCCGCCGAAGCCCTAGCGCAAACGCAGCAACTTGAGCTAGAACGACTCCGCACCCGTAGCATCCCGCTCCCGGAAGACGCACCAGAGCAACTGGGCAAGAATGCAACTGAGACAGAACCAAAGCCACGGGGGTTGCAAAAAGCAAAGCCTCATGAGTGGCTGACGCCAAAAGACTGGCTGCGTCACACGCCAAAAGAGCGAGTGGTCGAGCTGGAAAACCAGGTTCAAGAATTAGAAGTTCAAGTTGCCAAGCAGATTACAACCCAAGCGATGTTGCAGCAGGCCTGTCAGGAATTAGAGCGCGATCGCGAACATAGCCAGCATCGCATCGCTGAACTAGAACAGTATGCCGCCGAGATGCAGGAACAAATTTTGAGCCAAGCGCAGCAGGCAAGTGAGTATGAAACGGCAGTTCAGCACTGGAAGAATCGGTTTTATGACATTCAGGATCAGGCGCTGGCGCTGAAAAAATGGCTGGAAGAGCAGGGCTCAGCGCTACCCGAGGAAATAACGGAGTTTTTGGCGTCGCTAGAAGAGGTGCCGACAGCGGAACCTCAATCGACTCCGCGCCGAAATCCGTTTAATGAAGATCTCAAAATTGATTTGCCGGACTTTCTAGCCCGTCGCCGCAATCGAAAATTCGGTTCGTAATGTTCCATTCGTCGCCCTGAGGACGGGTACGAATTACAAAGTACGAATTACGAATTTCAGATATTGTGTAATCCTGGATCATGCACAACAAACTGAACTTTCGTACCTAAAAAAGGACGCATTCTCATGGACGATAAGCTAATGCTGATGATTCCGGGTCCAACGCCCGTGCCCGAACAAGTTTTGTTAGCAATGGCAAAGCATCCCATCGGGCATCGGAGCGGCGATTTTAGCAAGATTCAAGCTGAAATTGTGGAGAACTTGAAGTGGCTGCACCAGACGCAGAATGATGTGCTGATTTTGGCAGCAAGCGGCACGGGAGCGATGGAAGCCGGAATTATCAATTTTCTGAGTGCGGGCGATCGCGTGCTGGTTGGCTGTAATGGTAAGTTTGGCGACCGCTGGGCAGAAGTGTGCGACGCCTATGGCGTGCAAGCAGAACGAATTACTGCCGAATGGGGAAAGCCCCTCGATCCCGAACAGTTTCGCGAGAAATTAGAGAGCGATCGCGACAAGCAAATCAAAGCGGTGATTATCACTCACAGCGAAACGTCGGCAGGGGTAATTAACGATCTAGAAACGATTAACCGCCATGTCAAAGCGCATGGAGAAGCGTTGATCATGGTGGATACAGTAACTAGTTTGGGCGCAACGAACGTTCCGGTTGACGAGTGGGGCTTGGATGTCGTCGGGTCGGGTTCTCAGAAAGGCTACATGATTCCGCCCGGATTGGGATTTGTGAGCGTCAGCGCCAAGGCGTGGGAAGCGTATAAGACCGCTAAACTGCCCCGGTATTATTTGGATTTGGGCAAGTATCGCAAATCTGCGGCTAAAGATACGACCCCATTTACGCCTGCCATTAATATGTTCTTTGCTCTGCAAGCGGCATTGCGGATGATGAAAGCGGAAGGATTGGAGAATATCTTTGCGCGGCATCATCGGCAGTCGAAGGCAACTCGCGCCGCGATCGCGGCATTGGGTTTGCCGCTGTTTACTGCCGACGAATGTTCTAGTCCGGCGATCACGGCCGTTGCGCCAGATCGGGTAGAGGCTGAGCAAATCCGCTCGATTATGCGGAAGCGGTTTGATATTGCCTTAGCGGGCGGACAAGATCATCTTAAAGGAAAGATCTTCCGCATTGGGCATCTGGGTTTTGTGGCAGACCGAGATATTTTGAGCGCGATCGGGGCCTTAGAAGTGACGCTCCAAGAGTTGGGTTACGAGAGCTTTAGTCCAGGTGCAGGGGTTGCAGCGGCAGCAAAAGCGTTCAGCACGCTGTAATTTTTCTACGCTGCACTTCTGTACAAGGGTTCTGCCTTCTCGCACGTTGAGGGCAGAACCATCAGGACTTACACAAAGTCACTTAAACGAAGTTCACTGGCACAAAAGCGTCTCGCTGCCAATGTGTCAGTCCTGACCTTTTTGCCCCTATCTTCAAACCAATAAGCCCATCTTCAAACTAACGAGTACTTGCCAGCTCTCGTTCTTCAACACGTCCCTCCTGATCCCATCGCAGCAGCCGAGGAAGTTGGATTAAATTGAAGCTGTAATTCACAATCCAAATTCCAATTTCGAGCAACAAAAGATTCCGAAACCATCCTAAATCTTCTATGGAAGTTGCACCGATGCCTTGATATAGTTGCCAAACTCGGTAGGGCAGATATAAATAGGGAATCGCGATCCAGGCAACTGTCCGAAACTGGCGCAGGAGAACAATTTCAGTAACAATCTGTAATCCTAACATCAACAGATACGACAACAGAATCGGCAACACAGGTGCATCTGCCGATGAAAATCCAGCCCAAACACTAATTCCAATGGGAACTAATACCCCAAACACTTGAACCGTGAAAAACCAAACCTTGAGCCAAGTCGGTAAAGGAAGCGGAATCTCAAACGGTTTTGTGTGACGCCAAACCCACGTCAGAAACGCGAGAAAGGACGTTGCGATCGCAAAAAAGATCAGATTTTCAGTCCAGATGAATCCAACATCACTCATGATTTTGATTGCAGGCTGAAGAGGGCAAGATTGGCGCGATCGTAAGTTACCTTTCTGAGTCTCACCTCTAGCTAAGGAGGGGTAGCCTTCCTGGTTGCGAATCGTTACCGCAAGGCGTCTCTCATGCCGCTCAAGCTATTTTGTGAAGATAAAATCTGCACTGCAAGGCAGAAGATAGCGCAACCCAGGAACAGCACTTAGCACCGCAAAATAGACAGTTTGGTTCAATCCTCGATTAGTGACAGTCGGATCAAATCGAATCTCAGTTTTTAGCCCTGCTTCTGTCGCCAGTTCCTTAATCTTGGGATAAATCAAAACATCTTCTGGCACTTCAGGACGCTTACTATTGACTCGTGCATACGCCAACGGGTGAATAAACGAGCGGCAGACCGGCTCATGCAGATATAGACAGACACCGCCTTTCTTTAGCACTCGCTGGACTTCGGCAAGCGTCTGTCGATGCTTGACAAAATGATGCGCCGCCTCGAAACAGAAGATCAAATCAACGCTCGCATCTTCCATTGGAATTTCGTAAGAGCGACAATGAGTCGTCTGATCGAGCCGAGTTTGAAAAATGTGTTCCCACTTGTGAGCAGACGCGATCGCATAGGGACTAATATCGGTTGCGATCAGTTGCTTTCCGCCAAACTGCCGCTTGACCAAACACGACGCCCAACCTTGACCCGCTCCCAGCTCTAAAATTGAGCTTGCCTGCTCAAACAGAGCGCGATGATAGTCTAGTTTCTCTAGCAAAACCTTGGCTTCACAGAATTTGTTAACCAAGTTCTCAACCGCCTCAGATTCTGGATTCTCAATCGGAGAATGTTGCCAAAACTGAATCTCGATTTGCTCTTTGTCAGCGATGTCTAAACCTACTTTTTTACGATTTGAGTATTGCATAGACGCATTAAATAATTGATCTGGAAATAATTAATCTGGGCGGCGAGTTGCTGAAAATTCACTATATATAGAGGGTTAGCACTAGGAAATAATCAAAAGACAGAAATAATCTTCGTGATGTCTGAATTGATACCTGAACGGTGGAGTGAAAATGAGGGCACTCCCTATGCTGCGCTTCCTTTAGAGCCGTGCCCACGCAATTTCGATCACCTATGTCTTTAGATCTATGCATCTTCGATCTCAATGCCGCTGCCGCGCTCTGAAGCATCGCTATCCATTAAACGGATTGATGCGTTCTGATAAATGCTGCTGAGCGGCTTGATATTGCTGAGCGTAATACACACGGGCTGCGATCGATAACCCAATGAACCCCCAAAGCACCATGCCAAACGAAGATAACATCACATTGTTCAGACTAAACTGCGAGAACGTCGCGATCGCGATCGCCCGTGCCGCGCTCACCACTGGATCAAACGTTGCCTCTCGGCTCTGCAAAATGCTGATGATTAACAAGAGCAAGCCGCCGACATAGGGCAACGTTCCCACCCAACCTAGATTCAGCAACATCGTCAGCACGCCACTATCGTTACTACCAATCGAAACATCTTCGATCTCGTACCCCAGTCCTTGCCCTTTCACTTCTGCCAGCGCTTGGCTTAAAAGCCTGTTATAGCCGTCTTGTCGCTCAGCCACACTAATATCATCTCCCCCTGATCCAAACGTTTGAATTCGAGACGCAATTACGGTTGAGAATGGTTCAATTGTCGCCAAGGGCAACACAATTAACATCATGGCCAGCAACGTCGTGACTAACCGCATTTGCAATTTTGGCTTGAGTGACGGTAGAAGCACCAAAATGCCAACAAACCAACTGAGCCAAGCAGACCGCGCTAACGACAGGAGTAACGCCAAATATCCGACGGCGGAGGCTGGAAATTTGAGGGGAGTTTTGGCGGCAAATAGGAGAAATAATCCAGCGACCATTGTTGCCGCGAACGGCTGCGGCGATTGCATCGTGCTAAATACTCGAATGCCAAATGGAGTAGGAGTTCCGAACGACTGATCGGGAATGTTTTGCAGCCAAAACCGATCCCACGGCGGCGCGATCAGAAACTGCACGACTCCATACAGTCCCATCACCAGAACGCCCCAGACAAAAACGCGCTGGGTGATTTGGCGATAGGCTGGAAATTGCCGCCAGTTTGCAAATAAGTGAAACCCAAACAGGATCGGGGGCAACCAGTTCAAGAGGGCAACGATGACAGATTTAGCGGAAAGCCCTACAACTCCAATAAAGGCACCGTAGAGAACGCTAGCGATGCACAAGATAAACGGGAGCCCGTTGCCGTAGAGCGCCACGGGCAGTTGGCGAGCTAGCGTGATGCCAGAAATAATCGTGACGAAAAAGGGCGCGAGGAGGACGGGACTGGGATCACTGAGTCCGATCGGCATTTCGATGACGCGCCGCAAAAATGCAGTGAGAAACCAGATCCACCAGGTAAACCCCACATACAAAACGGGATATCGAAAATAGAGAAATGCTCCCACCCCAAAGCAAGCGACTGGATAGGCCAGCACTAAAAGTCTGCCAAAGCTCAAGGCAATTCCCATTGTGACAAACAAGGAAAACCCGAGGATCACAAGCCACGCGATCGCAGGCTGAAACAGTTTGGTGTTAGAAACGGGTTGAGACGTAGACATAGGCAATAGCCAGTAGAGTAAAGAATCTTCGTCGCGATCTAGCGTTTGCTGGCCTCAGCTTTTTCGTAGTAGCGCAGGTTGTCTTGGGCAATGTGTGACCAACCAAACCGTTGTGCTGTTCGATAAGCACTGTGGCGCAACCGATCGAGTAAGGCGCGATCGTGAATCAGTCTTTCTAACGCTTTTTCTAGCGCGGCCTGATCGCCTACGGGAACCACGAGGGCATCCTCCCCATCTTGAACGATTCCCAGTGGCCCTGGAGTATTGGTTGTAATTGGGGCGAGTCCACACGCCATCGCTTCAACTAAGGCAATGCCAAATCCTTCTGAGACGGTCGGGAAGAATTTGATGTGATGTCCTTTGAGCAGGTTAGGCAAGGTGTCGTTGACGTAGTAGGGAATAACCTTAACGCGATCGCGCACCTCGGGCGCAAAATCAGCGTAGACCTGCTGAGCTGGACATTCGGTTCCGAGTAAACTGAGTTCGACGTGGGGATAACGGCTGAGAATTGCATTGAGTGCAGGCGTGCCGTACTGAATGCCTTTGCGAATAATATAGCTGCTGACTTGCGCGATTCGCAGTGGTTCCCCGGCGGCGGGCGTTGGCTCAAAGGGCAGATTCAGCATCGTATCTGAAATGCCATTGGCAACAATGTGAGCGCGATCGGGATGAACGCCTAATTGCTCAACGGCATAGTCGCGATCGCGCTGATTGAGCAACAAGACTAGATCGGCGCAGCGCATGGAGGTGGCGGCTTCCCATAAACGAACACTGCCGCGATACATTGAGTATTTCCAGCCTAGCTCTAGGTTGCCGCGCCTAGCTTCTTCTAAAAAATCTAGATGCTGAATGTGTTCGAGTCCATGAGATCGCGCGACGAGCAGTGGTCGTGGCTGAGATGTTTGGTGAAATCTTTGCATCAGCGTTGCCCAGATCCAGGCATCGCCTGTGCAAGTGTCAATTACATCAATGGGGTTGTGCTGAAGCTGTCGTGAAATGTGACGCGCCACAAACGCTGGAAACGACATAAACTTCAACAACGGATGCAACTTAGGTAAATCGTTTAGCGAATAGAACTCAACCTCGTGCCCTAACTGTTTAAATTCTTGCCCCAACCGCCATGTTACGCCTGCGGCTCCTGAGTTTGGATCAAACGGATACTGACAGGTAAACAATGTTTTCATCGTGGGGCTACATCTGATGTTAAGCGGTCTTTGTTCAACGCAGTTTTGCGAACGGCGGTGTTAAATAACCGTTCAAGCTGCTCAAAGTGGGTTCGGTAATTGAACTTCTGCTCTGCAACCAGCCGCCCTTTTGCACCCATAGTTCGTCTCAGATCAGGATTGTGGAGCAATCGTCTCATGCCATCGGCTAACGCGGTGCGATCGCCCGGTTCAATCAATAATCCTGTCTCCTCTTCGGCAACGATTTCAGGAATCGCATTTAAGCGAGTAGCCACGATGGGCAAGCCTGCCGCCATCGCCTCAATAAACACCCATCCAAACGGCTCAGAATAGGTTGGCATGACGAATAGATCTGCCTGCTGATAAAGCTCTAGCCATTCAGCGGTGTATGCTTTGATGTTGGTATAAATGTGAACATTCGTGTGACTGCAAGTGATCGACGCTTGAGTCACAAGATGCAGCTTAGCTTGATTTGAAAAATGTTTCAAGAACACTTCTAAAACGTCGTATCCTCCTTTGCGCTCAAAATCGCCTCCTATAAATAAAATATTGCATGGCGTTTGAGAATCAGTAACCGTTTGACGACACGGCGTGATGTGCTTAACATTCACACCAGGGTAAACCAAATCTACTTTGTCTGGTTTAATTCCATAGTCCTCAATCACAGAGCGACGAGCAGATTCTGAAAAGCTAACAATGCTCTGAGCGGCTTCAAATACTTTTTTTTCTAACCTAATGTTGGGTTGAAACGTCCAGTAGAACAAAGCGCTAGTGCGCTCTCTAGCCGCTTGCACGGTAGTGCGATCGAGACTGACGATCGCCGGTAGTTCTCGCATCAGATCGAGGCAGAAAAACGCCAAGGGCTGCGTGTGAAAATGCAGAGCGGAATATTGAGCTTGCGCTAACTTTCGGATCACCAAACGGCGCGCCATGTAAGCAAAGCCAATCTGAAATCGAAACAAATGCAGATCGACATTATTTTGCTGCACCCATCGATTGGATGAATAGTAGCTCAGCAAGCGGTTCAAAATGCGAGTATGCAGTTCCCGCTCTTCGTTAAACCAGTAGAAGTCAACCGCACAGGACTCCACCTGCTGAAAATACTCGCGCATCAGACATCCATAGGTTTGATGTCCAATATAGGCTTCGATCACAGAAAGAATGCGAGGACGATTCATGGTGATGCCTGACGAATGCGGGTACTTGCCTGACCGAACGGAACCGTTTTGAGAATGGATCGTTCCACTCCCTCGATCATACTGGTATGACTAAAATGCTTGACGACGTGATGGCGGGCGCGATCGCGCAGTTGGGGGTCGCGATCGCGCCAGTCCAACACTTGGGCAAACCGAATCGCCAAATCTTTGGCGTCGCCTGGTTCAAACAAATGCGCCGCAAACTCACCCGTCAACACTTCGGGAATGCCACCAATTCGGCTAGCCACAACTGGGGTTCCACAGGCGAGAGACTCGATCAAGCTGCGTCCAAACGGCTCTGACCACACGCTTGGTAATACGGTAACGTCGCTCGCTTGATAGAGCGAAACCGGATTGGCGAGATGTCCTAAAAAGGTGATCCGATCGCTGACTCCCAGTTGTTGCGCCAACGCTTCGAGTGATCGCTGATACTTCATGCCTTCTTGCTCGCACAGTTGCCCCTTGGAATGGCTGTAATGCACTACAGGCTTACCCGCTAGGCAGACGTGAACATCGGTTCCCTGCTCGCGCAGAATGGCGATCGCGTTGATCAGCGTTTCCAAGCCCTTCTCCGTATCGATTCTGCCAACATAGGAAATGAGTTTGGTGTGTTCTGCAATTCCCCATTGATGCCGCAACGCACCGTTATCGATCTTTAACTGAAATTTTTCGAGCGCAACTCCGTTATGAACTACATCGATTTGATCTGGGCAATAGCCCGCCTCTACCCAGTCGCGTTTGGTTTGGTGAGAAACAGCAATGAAGCGATCCACACCGCTCAAGCCTAGTTTTCGCTGTCGGTTGAAATCACACGGTGGAATTTGTAGATAACACAAATAAGGAAGGTTGCGGAACTGCGAAAGCGCATAGCCAAACAATGAAAAATGATAGTCATTGCTAAAGACAACGCTATCAGATGATGTAGAGATGGACAACGCTTGAACCAAACTTGGAAGAAACTTAAGCGTATCTTTCAGGCTACGCCGATCAAATCCAAAAGAACGAATTTTGATCATGCGATCGCAAAAGCGGCGATATGGCTCCAGCAAATTGCCCGCTTCTAGGTAGAGCAAACTGATAGAATGCCCGCGATGCGCTAATCCTTGGCAAACCTCAAACAAGTTTAATTCTTGTCCGCCGCGCAGCGACGTTAGCTCATTTTCTAGAACAATCAGGTGCATAATCTAGCCTGTCCGCAGTCCCAATACTGGGAGTTCTCCCTCGCTCAATCTTTAACCCTTAACCCTCGTTTCGTGCTGCATCTGATGATAATTCCACAGCCGACCCCGGAGGTTAAGCAGCTCTTGGTAGGTTCCCTGTTCTGCAATTTGACCCTGCTCTAGCACGACAACTTTATCTGCCCGGACAATGGTCGAGAGTCGATGCGCGATCGCAATCACCGTCCTGCCTTCAGACAACTGCTCTAGCGATTCCTGAATCAGCCGCTCCGAGACAGAATCGAGGGCGCTGGTGGCTTCATCGAGAATCAGAATTTCTGGATCGCGCAAGAGGGCGCGGGCGATGGCTAAGCGCTGCCGTTGTCCTCCAGAAAGCCGAACTCCGCGATCGCCGAGTGGCGTTTCAAACTGCTCTGGCAAATCTAGAATAAACTCCAGCGCGTTAGCTTGCTGAGCAGCTTTCCAAACCATCTCGTCGGTCACGTCGTCTAGTCCATACGCAATGTTGTAGCGTACCGACGCATTGAACACAAACGTATCCTGACTGACGATCGCCATCTTGCGCCGCAGAGATTTGATCGCAAACGATCGCACGTCTACGCCGTCAAACAATACCTGTCCAAGGGTGGGATCATAAAATCGGGGAATCAAGTCTACAAGAGTTGTTTTTCCAGCTCCCGACCCTCCCACAATTGCCGTCATTTTGCCTTTAGGAATGGTCAAGGTCACGTCCTTTAAAACCACTTGACCAGGTGCGTAGCCGAACTCGACAGCAACCAAATCGATCGCCCACTCCAAGCTCGTGTACTCGCGATCGCCATCTTGAAAGTAAGGCTTATTATCCTCGCGTAGCACTTCACTAATATTGGCAAATGCTCCACTATAACTGCTTAATTGAGCGCGATTCCCATTGATTTCGTGCAACGCTGGAACCAAACGGAACAACAGAAACAGAAACGTTAAGAGAGAAGCCGTCTGCAACGTTCCATTCGCAACAAACACCGTAATCGCCAGAATGATCATGCTAATCAAAACAGTCGTCGCTAACCCTTCTGCCATGGGTCGCACGATCGCCCAGCGTCGCGCCGCTTTCATTCCGGTTTTCAAGACGTTAGAACTCGCTTGATAGAAGCGCTTCCGCTCATAGTCCTGGGTGGCAAACGCTTGCACGGTGCGAATTCCGTTGACAAACTCCAGCGCGATCGTGGTGAACTTTCCACTAGCCGCCGTGACTGCAAAACTGCTCTCTCGCACTCGTCGGTTGAGTTTTGTTAGCCCAGCAATCACCAGCCCAAATAGCACAACCGATACAATCGTCAACTTCCAGGAGATGGCAAACAGCAAGAAGGTATAGACCAGTAGCGTTAGCCCTTTGGTGACGATGTATGCCAACAATCCAAAGGCGATTTGAATCTTGCCAATTTCTCCGGTGAGGGTATTGATCAGTTCGCCAGAATGAGTTTGGCCAAAGTAGCTGAGGTTTACCGCTTGCAGACGCTCAAACGTTTGCTTGCGCAAGCGATCGATCAGCTTTTGCTGGGATAGTTCAGTATAAATTTGGGTTAAGTAGTTAAACGCCGCTCGAATCCAGGTTGCAGATAGAATCAGAGCAGAAATTCGGTAAAGCTGCTCGGTTTTAGAGCGATCAATGCCAAGAATCTGCACATCGAACCAATCAATTCCCGTCTCGAACGGGAGAGCGGATGGGTCTCCCACCAGACTTTGCAAAAACGCTAGCAGTAATCCGAATCCAAATCCTTCAAACGCGGCTGACGCCAATGCAAAGGTAACTGCTGCGGTGACCACCCAGGGGAAGTGTTTAAACTCTCGTAGAATTAGGCGATTTTCTCGCCAAACGCTAGTTGATTTCAACACACTCCTCATCACATTGGGAAGCTTCGATCGCATGAACAGGCATACCTCTTAATTATTAGCTCTTAGGGTCAACGGGCAATCTGAGAATAAGAATATACGCGACTAGATCATTCCTAATATAGGCGCATTGACAGCCACCGTGCGTCCATCACTTAGCGTACTAAACTTAGTAGGCTCCGAATCCAGATAACACCTTAGGAACTGTCCGCAGCAGAATTTTCAAATCTCCGCTAAATGACCAGTTGCGAAGATACTCCAGATCTCGACGGTTGACGCTATCGAGATCGAGCAGCGTTGATCGAGCTTCGACTTGCCAAGCCCCTGTAATTCCGGGAAGTGCATTGAGCCGCGATCGCATGTCTGGGCGAATCCGAACGGCATCGTAAAGGGCCCAAGGGCGAGGTCCGACCAAGCTCATTTCGCCGCGCAACACGTTGAACAACTGAGGCAGTTCGTCTAGGCTATAACGGCGCAGCCACCGACCTAAGGGCGTGATGCGCGGATCGTCTTCGCGTTTGTGCAAGCAATTTTTGGCTTGACCTGCCATGACTTGGTGATGATGCTGTTCAGCGTTCACAGCCATTGTACGGAACTTCATCACCCGAAACAGTTTGCCTCGCTGCCCCACGCGCCACTGCTGAAAGAAAAGAGGACCTGGCGTATAAAGGCGCATCAGAACAATAATGGTCAGAATCACGGGACTGAGCAGGATTACCATCAAGGCAGCTATGCCCCAATCCAGCAGTCGCTTCAGCCACCAAAGATGATTAGACTGAGGAAGCTGTGCGGCTGTCGGGAGACGCAGATGAATCGCCTTGTTCGCCGCCTCGCACGCATCTGCCCACACCCGGATGTCTGCTTCGTCCAAGCTGGAGTCCACGCGTACTAACCGCACGGGTGAACGCTTCAAACGCTCAGCAATTTGAAATGGGTCTGAAGACACGGAAAGACAGCATAGCGGGTGGAGCTGCTTCGCAGTTTCCCCTTGAGGAAACCGCAACACCAGTAGCTGCTTTTGCCGCCAGTAGAGAACATATGCAGATGAATGAGGACTTCGCCGCCTCTCACGAGGAAATCGGT
Source organism: Myxacorys sp. (assembly GCF_059501405.1). Classification (NCBI taxonomy): domain Bacteria; kingdom Bacillati; phylum Cyanobacteriota; class Cyanophyceae; order Leptolyngbyales; family Leptolyngbyaceae; genus Myxacorys; species Myxacorys sp. Next base: position 45,480 of record NZ_JCACCM010000195.1, on the reverse strand, counting down.
CTTCCTGCACGACACGAGGATTGAAAGAAGTTGTCATGGGTATTCGACTGTAAATCACTAAATAGAGCCAAGCGTGCGAACTAAAACTAAGCCAACTACGCTAGAAATTTGATGATTTCCTCTACATAATTTTGTCCCAACACTTAGGTGATCACTTTAGGTGATTGTTAGAGCCGTTTAACCATCATTTGAATAACATTTGAATCATCGAATAACCTTGAGTAACTCTAATATAGAGGGTCAATCAGGAAAGGACTCTTCAGAAAGTTAGATTCATTAATTTAAGTTTAAGTCTAGCCGTTTCAATTTCAAAATGAGTCCTTTGTCTGAAATCTGAGTAGTAATAATTGCACCCTATATAGATAGTTGTCCAAATCATCACTTAGTGGGATAGGTATGAAAAATTGCTTTGCTTTCAAGAGCGGATAGTCGAGAACTAGGAGCGCCTTGGGGAGCGGAATTTCAACCTAGTCAGCACTTTAGAAGTATTAATCCAGATCTGTGGTTACTCATATTCATAACTTCTAAGCTATTAATTTATCTGATTAGTGAGAAAACAGATTGTTTCAGTACTAAGATACGAACAATCTGCGTGTACTTTAAAGCACAAAGGCGGAGTTAAAAAGCGATTCTGACGACTTAATTAAACTGTTCAAGGTTAAAAAAAACAGCTATTTTTGCATAGGCGACAATAACCATATTCACGTCTTGACATCTATCTGAATACGGATATGCTTTAATAATTCAAATGACGGACTTAAAATAATTTGTGTAGAACAACCGCGCGATCGCACTTCACAGATTTCTCTTAGAGCGATCGCGCAGATTAGAAAGAGCTAGCGAGAGTGACGATCAGGCAATGCGATCGTAGTAATAATTGCTAGGGTTACTTGCTCCATTGGCTACAATCCCCAGCAGATTTAAACGGCTCAGCGTATTTGCTGCTTCTGTGACCTCGTGACGAGTCACACGACCCATTCGACCTACCAACAGTGCCCCATCACAGAACGATGCTGCCAAAATTGCATCCACAATCCCCAAAGTTGGTGGCGCGTCTACAATCACCAAGTCATAGCTCTGCTCAAACATGCTCATCAAGTCGCGCATCCGTTTTGAGCTGAGCAGTTTGACAGAATCCGTCGGAGTTGGGCCAGCTGTGAGTACCGATATGGGCAGGTCACTATAAGTATTGGCATTTTGTACCGCGTTTGTGCCTAAGAAGCGATCGCTCATCAGGAGGGTCGAAAGTCCTTGCTCGTTGGGCAAATCTAACTGTTTGTGGAGTCCCGGACGACGCAGATCCGCGTCGATCAGCAGCACTCGTTGATGCAGCCGCGCAGCGCTAATCGCTAGTCCTAGTGCCACCGTTGATTTTCCTTCTCCTGCCAAGGCAGACGTAATCACCAACGAATTGATCGGTGCACCGTCCGTGATTAGTTGCAGGTTTTTGTAAATCAAATCTAACGATTCTCGGAACGGTGCCCAGTGCAAGACCTGCATCGTGGATGGGTCGAGTACGTCCGATTGTCGGAACGATAGACTACGAGATCCTAACGTTACTTCGGGTAATGGCAGTTCTGGAACCAGCCCCAGCAGAGGTACAGGTAGCTGTTTGGTGAGATCTTCTGAGGTGCGGACTGAATCATCGGATGATTCGCGCATCAGCGCGGCAGCGCCGCCTAGCATTAAGCCCAATACGCCTCCTGCTAACAGGTTTTTCAGCCAGCTAGGACCCACTTTCTTGCCCAACTTCGGCTGCTCTAAAGTCTGCCAGTCATAGGCTCCACGAGCGATTTCTAACCCAAGCTCTTGCTTTGCCTTGAGTAACTGCTCTAGCGTTTCACGGTTAATTTTGACGTTTGGCTGTAAACGATTGAACTCTGCTAGCAGTGCTGGAAAGCGTTGGAGTTCGCCCTTGAGTTGAGCTTGGTTGACCGCCAAGGTGCGATCGCGAGCTTGAGCGGCAAGAAAGCTCACCTGAGCTTCGACTAATCCGCTCGCAAACTTGAGGTCGTTTTCTCCCAATTGCCCAATTGAGACTAGGTTTCCGCCAGCCGATGCCAGTGCCCCGGCATCTGCCCCTAACACTCGCTGCGCTTCTTGTCGAAGCAGCACAGCTTGCTGCTGACGCTGCTCTAGCAAGGTTTGAACAAAGGGCGTTTTCTCCGTAAAGCGCAGTTTTTGCTGCACCAATGCGACTTCGGTTTTCTGAATCTCATTCAGTAGGGCCTGATAGCGAGACGATTGACTTAACCGAGCCGCGATCGAGGCTTGACGCGGATCACGATTCAGTTGGCTCTGCAACGCTAAATACTGCGTTCGAGCCGACGCTAGGGCTGCTTGGTTGGTTTGCTGATCTTTCTGTAATGCAGCTAGCGACTCGATCAATGATTTCGACTGAAGTTCTGGATCAATGAGATCTTGCGACTTCCGAAATCGCTCCAAGGCAGATTCTGCCTGACTCACTCGCGTTTCAGCCTGCGGAATTTGCTCGTTGATAAAGGCCAATCCACGGGTCAAGCGCTGCTTTTGTTGAGACACGTTGTACTGCTCATACACCGTTTGTAGTGCCATTAAGACATCCCGCGTCTTGGCACGATTGTTATCGGTGTACGTTACTTGAAAAATACTAGTGTTGACCTTCTCGTTGCCCTTCTGCTCTTGAATCGTGGAGACGGCTAGCTTCTTCTGGAGTTTCTCAACGGTTAAATCTGAGTAGCGGGGTTTGAGACTGTCGATCGCGCGTTGCAGCAGTTGAGCGCTTCGCATGACGTTTAGCTGTGTAGCATTGTCAATCTCAACGTTGGGGTCAGCGTAAGAAAAACTTGGGTTCTCCGGCGATGCTTGTCGAGTGCGATAGTTAGAGTCCACCATCAGTTGCATGGTGCTGCGGTAGGTCGGTCTCATTACGAGCGTCACGCCTGCGGTTGCTGCTAACGTGGCAATCAGAATTCCTAGCACCCAGTTCCGTCGCCGCACCAGCACATTTAGCAGATGACCGTAGCCAGGTTCGGTCTCCACCTGCTGAGGCGGGGATGGATTTCCGTTATAGAACGTTAAATTACTCTGAGCCACGTTGGTTACTCCCTAGACTGAATGACGAAAACAGGACAATTACACCTTGATCCATATCACTTGACCGATATCACTCCAGTTACCCGGTGCTACATACCTCCCCAATGACGCGATCGACCGACTGAAAAAAGACTTCTTCAGAGAAGTGGCTGAGTGCGTGATTCCGAATGGTTTGGTAGTCCCAGTTAATAGTGCAAGCCTGTAAAAGCGCCCGATAGAGGGCGTGAGGGGTTTGCGATTTGAAGAAGACCCCGGTTTTGCCAGGAACTTGAGTATCTAGCACACCGCCTTCACCAAAGGCGATCACGGGCGTTCCGCTTGCGTTTGCCTCAATCGGCACTAACCCGTAATCTTCTAAAGCGGTCACGATCACAGAGCGAGACTTTGCGAGCAGCCACTTGCGATCGCTATCGCTCACATGTCCTAGAAACTGCACGTTCTTCATGGCTCGTGCTTGCAGGGCTTCCCGCTCAGGGCCGTCGCCTGTTATCAGCAGCGACCAGCCCAACCAGTTGAACGCTTCAACAATCACATCAATACGCTTGTAGCTCAGCAGCCGCGCTGACGCCAGATAAAAATCTTCCTTCTGGTCTGAGAAGGTGAACTGCTGACTATCGATCGGGTAGTTGATGACGATCGCTGGGCGCTTGTAGATTCGCTCAATCCGTCGGGCAACCGTGCTGGAGTTTGCGACATACAAATCGGGGCCTTGAGCATGGGCAAAATCCGCCTTTCGCATCAACCGAAAGATGCTTTCTAGAAGCGGATAAAAGCGACGGTAGGCACTGTATTCTCGCAAATACGTCTTGGTGTCCCACAGAAACCGTGTCACATTATGGCAGAAACAAATGTGCTTGGCGTCTGGGCGCTTTCTCACTGCCTTCGCAAAACTAGTCGTGCTGCTAATGATCAAATCGTAGTCTCGCAAATCCAAGGAACGAAAAGCGGAGTAATAGAAAGGAGCAAGCAGTTTGAAATACTGGGGTGCATGGGGGAGTCGCTGCAAATAGGTCGTGTGAACGACGCGATTGCCTAAATCAACCGATGACTGAGGATCATAAAGGGATGTAAAAACATCTGCATCAGGATAACGCTTGCAAAGTAGCTCGAACACTCGCTCTGCGCCACCTTTTTGTGTTAGGTAGTCATGGACTAAGGCTACTTTCATGACTGATGCAACAAGTAGAAGGGCTTCACCACAAGATCCGGATTTAGCAGAGCGGCTACTGTGCTAAGTCTCAGGCCCATCTTGAGCAGCGTTGCCCAAGCGTTGGATGAAAACCAGTTTGCTAACCCCAATTTGCTAACCCCAAGCGGTTGAAAACTACAAAAACACCCTGTAAATGCTAGTCAGCGTGTTATTACATGAATAACAGCAGCATCCTAGAACCTATCTACCGTAAAACTCTACAGAGTTATGAAGTCAGAGTTGATAGAGTCCAGCAAATTCATAAGAAGATTAAGGGCTGGGAAGACAGGCTTTCGGATTAGATCGTCACTTGGCTCTAATGACTATCAAAGAAGAACTGTAATTTTCTAACTGATGGGTGAGCATCTTCCAATTGGCAGATCTCTCTAGAGAAGGAGAACATGCCATGAGTCACAATATGAAGGATACGTGCATAAAGACCTAGTTCGCTATTCTACATATGGGAGTTGGACTCACTGTTAATGCGCGCGTCTAAGGAAATCGCAGGAGCAAGAGGTGTAATACAGTAGGCTCCGCTAGTAGCTCTCTTTAATGCTTGAGGAATTTGAACGCGACAAAGCAACTACTCATAAGCTTCAGCGAATTGGCACTTCATTTGCCGAACTTAAGTTGAACAAGTAGTAAAGAAAAGCGATAATTCAGAAATTTTAATAAGTATATTTACAGGGGTCTTGTTTCAACTAGTTCGGAGCTAGATGTTTAGGTAGTAGCGCTGATGAGTAAATCTGTTTAACCTTGAGCCGGCCATGACTGATCCAAATCTTTCGGCTCCATCTCCTCATACTTCTCAAACGGCTGGTGAATCCAAGGATTATCTGGCAAATACTCGACATAATAGTCGGGTTTGATGATGGAGCATTGCTTATACCACAGCACTGCTGTCTTAACTTCCTCAACGTAAACACCATATTGATGCTTGAGCCAAGGAATCGTCTTTTGCAACGTCACGCCCGAATCGACGAGATCATCGACGAGCAAGACCCGCGCTCCTAAATTTAGCGTTGTCATTGACAGTTCGCGCGAAAACACCAGCGCACTCCGCCCACGGCTGCCACCCCGATACGATGAGGTCGATAAGATCGCCAACGGCACACCGTAAATCCGTGCCAACACGTCTCCAACTCGTAGCCCTCCCTTAGCCAAACAGACAATTTGATCAAACTCCCAGCCAGAACGGTAGATCTGAGCCGCAAGTTTCTCAATGGTTTCGTGGTAATCAGACCAACTAACGAAAAGTTCGGGCATTGTGACAGCTAAAGATAAATAAGATTTAGAACGAACTGCGTGATCAGAAACAAAACTGAGGAAGATAATACAACTGATAACCCGGTTTCTACGACTCCTGTTATGAATAATTCTGCCGATCAACCCGGTGCAAAGAGCGAAAAATTAAGCTTTAGTACAAAATTGGCGTATGGCGCAGGGGATTTGGGCCCTGCCATTACAGCAAATATTTTAGGGGTCTTTCTACTGATCTTCTTCACGAATGTTGCCAACCTCAAACCTGGCATTGCAGGTAGCATTCTACTGATCAGCAAGATCTGGGATGCGATCAACGATCCGATCGTGGGCATGATGAGCGATCGCACTCGCAGCAGATGGGGGCGTCGCCATCCGTGGATGCTGTTTGGGGCAATTCCATTCGGTATTTTCTTTTTCTTGCAGTGGATTGTCCCTGATCTCGATCAGTGGGGATTGTTCTGGTACTACGTGGCAATCTCGATTATTTTCAATAGCTTCTATACGGCGGTCAACCTGCCATATACCGCTCTAACTCCTGAACTCACGCAAGATTACGATGAGCGCACCAGTCTTAATAGCTATCGCTTCGCTTTCTCTATTGGCGGCAGCATTCTCTCTCTTGTATTAGCACTCGTGATCTTTGGTGCATTTAAGAACGATCCGATCAAGCAGTATTGGATGCTCGGTGCAGTTTGTGCGGTTATCTCTGTATTGCCGTTGTATTGGTGTGTGTGGGGAACGCGCAAACGGGTTCGGGAAACAGAGCAGCAACGCCAAGCGGTGGCGACTGAGGAATCTTTGCCTTATCTTGAGCAACTCAAAATTGCGTTTTCTAACAAACCATTCTTGTACGTTATTGGAATCTACCTCTGCTCTTGGCTTGCGGTTCAGAATACGGTTTCGGTGATTCCGTATTTTGTCAAAAACTGGATGGGCTTGAATGACGCTGATTTTACCCAGGTGGTGATTGCTGTTCAGGTGACGGCATTAATTATGCTGTTTGTCTGGAGCGCAGTCAGCAAACGAGTTGGTAAGAAGGCTGTCTACTTCATGGGAATGACGGTCTGGATTATTGCTGAGATTGGGCTATTTACGTTGCAGCCCGGACAGATTGGCTGGATGTATGCCTTAGCTGTGTTGGCAGGCTTTGGAGTCTCGACTGCATATTTAGTTCCGTGGTCGATGATCCCAGATGTGATTGAGCTAGATGAATTGCAAACTGGACAGCGGCGCGAAGGAGTGTTTTACGGGTTTATGGTGCTGTTGCAGAAGGTGGCTCTGGCGCTTGGTCTGTTTATTGTGGGTTGGGTGCTACAACAGTCTGGATTTATTGAAAGTGGTGGTGGGCAACCTGCGCCGATTCAGCCTGCGTCGGCACTTTGGGCAATTCGGGTGTTGGTGGGTCCGGCTCCGTTGGTGGTGCTGCTGATTGGCTTGGTCTTGGCATATCTCTACCCAATTACGAAAGAAATTCATGCAGAGATTTTGCTTAAGCTTCAGGAGCGCAAACAGGAAAGGAGTGAAGGACACCTTTGATAACGCTTTGCAGTTCGGTATTGATCAGGTTTTGATATCGCGATCGCGGCTCACTGCAATCGCGGCTCATGCTTAGTAAACGGGTGGGTAAGGTCTGCGATCGTGTCACGGTTTTCTCGCTTCTAACTGCGATCGTGATTTCTATTGTGAGTCCTAATTTTTTGCTTGCCGTCTTAGCTAATCGTCATTTGTTGACAGACTGAGATTCGCTAATTTCATTTCCGAAATAGAGCTATGAGTAATTCATCGTGACTTAAGGCAACGTGTTCTGCTACATCTTTTTTGAGAATTGTAGCAAGTGTCCCAACTTTAAGAGCATCGTGGTTTGGAACAGTAATATGATGTTCACCGTTAAAACTGGTGGATAATCGCAAGTGGCTTCCGGTTTGATGATTGATTGTGTGATCAAATCTTTCTAGAAGTTTCGCCAGTTCTTTTCCAGAAAGATCTCGCGGGAGCTTCATGAGGCAATGACCTCATCTCGAATAAAGTGGAGACGGATCAATTTTGGGCGTGTTTGCTCGTTGGGGAAATGGCATCTGACGGCATCTCGAATTTCTTCTCGCAGGCGATCGAGATCATCTGCTTCTGTAAAAATGGATTCTCCTAGGGCACGGGCGATGTAGCCACCTTCGGGTGCATCTTCAATTAGAAATACAACTTCGCTCATGGTTTAAGCTCAAAATCGCAACTACTCTAATCATCGCGCATGGTTAGCATCCGAGACTCGATCGCATTCCACACCTGCGGCGACACACGCCCAGCATCTCTGCACTGCACTATTAATTCATTGGCATAAAGGTAATCTCTTAGAGAGAAGACCTCGCGCTGAGGCAAATCAACCCATTCTGGTGCTAAGCAAAGATAGTTGCACCAACTCTGCAAAATGATTTCAGTGATTTCTGAATATTCTTCAATAGATTTTTGTTTAGTAAATCTATCGTCCGGAATTATATCCTTCAAAATTCTTAGCTGTTCAAATAAAATTGAACTATCTGATTTGCGAAAGACCTTCGCTTTTTCAATTTCTTCAGCAAGCATATAAACAGTTTCAAGAAGTGCTTGAAAGGAGGTTTCACTAGTAGAAGTAGGAACAACAGAACGATAAATAATAAAATGCCCAGCTAATTCGTCTACAAACTTGAAAAGACGACCTAGCTTTCGAGAACTATCAAGTGCAGATACTAACTTAAGAGCAAGATTTTGATGATAAGTTTTATCATGTGAAAGAGCAATGAAAATAGCTACAGCACGGTTAGAAGCAGAATTGTAGTTATCTTCAGAATCAGCTGCGATTAAACTTGACCCAAGTACTAGACCATATAGATTTTCTGAACCCACTAACTTCCTAGTTTCACGTGCCATAAGCACTAGCAATTGATCTGCACTTCTCAGCGAACCTGAAACGAGCAGAAAAACTTCTCGCCAAGAGCGAGAAGTCAAATGTTGTTTTACAAGTTCTTCCAGTAATCCTTCTTCCACAATGTATTGTGCCGTGAGATACTCCTGAAAAGTCAAATGCGAGAACGAGTACTGATTTCTCGCCCGCTCTACTAAAATGCCTTGCTGAATTTGAATCGCCTTCAGAACGGCTTCTGCATCGAGATGCTTTGGTGCATTCAGAGTGCTTGTGAGAAAGGCTTTGATTTGCTTGGTTAGCTCTTTTTTCGAGAAGAATAGCTGCTGCTCAGACAAGCTTTTATAAGCGATCTCCGACAATAGAATCTGTTCATCTTCTAAACATAAATCGCGATAAATCGGATCGCGATGCACCCGTCGTTCTGTCGCCCAATTCTTCAGCCAGACTTCCAGCGCTTCCCCGTAAAGTGTTGCCCGTCGCTTTGGAAAGGTTAGCGACTCGCTATACACTGCACAAAGCAGCGTTAATAGCAGTGGCGTTTGCCCTAATTCCTTTGCAGCCGCGTACTCTGGGCTTTTTAAGGTCTCCCAACACTGATCCGCCAACTTCGGTTCGCGATGAAACCAGCGATCAATAAACGTTTTAATCTGGCGATCATCAAAATTCGCCATCGTCACATCTTTAAATCGTGGAAATCCCCCTTTGTATGCCGCAATCCGACACGACGTAATAAAGCGATTTTCATCATAGCGATCGACTAGATTTCCAATCTGCACGATCGCTCGATCGACGTGATGCGATGTCACTTCATCCAACCCATCCAGCAAAACGAGCAGCTTTCCTGCCGCTAACATCCGCTGTGTAAACGTTGCCGCTTCGGGAAATCCACACTCTTCAAACTCTGCTGCAATAAATTTCTCAATATCAGTCTGACTCGCATCAAACCGCTTTAGCTCCAAAAGCACTGGGATCACTTCATGGCGATAGCCCGATGTTTCCCACTTTAGCGCTTCGAGTCCGACCTTTTTCAGAAACGTCGATTTGCCAATTCCCGGACTGCCCAACACGACCAACCGAGGAAACTGATTCGCGACTGCAATTCCAGCTTGGCGCGTGGTCTTTTCAAACTGAAAGCCTCGCCCCAGTTCGCGAAACAGGTCTTCTAAATTTTCGTTGCTTTGGAAGTACCGAAGCTCGCGTGGTTCCAAAACCTGCACATCGGTATAGATTTCTTCGAGCCGCAGCGAATCATCCATCCGCAAGCACGCGTATTTCAGCGTGCAATGGCGTTCTTCATAAGTGCGAACATACTTTTCTATTGCGTTTCCAACTTGCTTCTGAAGCTGTTCTGTAATTTTCTCGCCCGATTGCTTCCAAACCGTGTCGATCACTAAACTAGTCAGCTTCTTAATGACTTCTAGCAAGATTGGATCGGGTGTCCACATAACTTGAGCAGCACTGCTGTAGAGGGTTCTCTCCTTTATACAGAACGATCGCGCCTCTTCCCCGACCCTTCAAGAAAATTTCCTCATCATTGCAGTTCCAAGCCCGAAACTCCGAGTTCAGATCTCGACACTCCGCCTTCCAATCTCGGCATTCCAAGCAAAAAGCCCGAAACTCCGCCTTCAACACCTGGAACTCCGCCTTCAAAGCCTGAAACTCCGCCTTCAACACCCGGAACGTCGAGCAAAAAGCCTGAAACTCCGCCTTCAAAGCCTGAAGTTCCGACCTCAGAACTTGGAACTCCGAGCAAAAAGCCCGAAACTCCGAGGTAGAAACGCATTGCTCTAACCATTGACTCTGCAAACTCTAACCCTTTACAGAGAACGCCACCCTAATTACTGCACTAGAGTTGTAACAAAACTATACAAATACAACTTTTTTGCCATGATCCCCAATTTATTACAAGCAACTAATGACTACTGGCGCAAGCTAAACGAGCTAGAAGCCGCTTACCAGCGAGGCGAAGTGTCGCTCGAAGAAGTAGATGCCAAAGTCGCCGTGTTAATCGCAGATCTCAACCAAGAGCGTCGAGAGTCTCTAGCGTTTGTCTTCAATGGGTTAAATTCTCTTTGGAACCAGCAGAAAGAAGTCGTCATTGGGCTGGGCCTAATCGGAATGCTCACCTATACCTGGATTGTGGTTAGTTAACGTAACCTCCATTTAGTTGAAAACAACCGCCTCACCCACTCATCCTTGGATAGATGACCTGACACAACCTAAATAACTACTCTGCGAATTACCGCGCATTGGTTGTAATTGTCCAGATTTGGACAGCTTTCAGAAATCTGGAGATTGCAAAATGGACTGGAAGGATGGTCGTCGGAGTACGAATGTTGAGGACAGACGGGGCAGAGGAGTCTCTGGCCCAGTGGTCGGGGGCGGCATCGGAACCATTGTTTTAGCGATCGTGGTCACCCTCTTAGGCGGCGATCCCAGTGTAATTCTCAACCAAGCCTCTAACGATCAAGCCCCTAGAGCACCCCAAACTCAGTATCCGCAGACCGGACAACCTCCAGCCAATGACCAAATGGCTGAGTTTGTTTCCGTCGTTTTAGCAGACACCGAAGACACTTGGAGCGAGATTTTTCGGCAGAATGGCAGCACATACCGAAAGCCAAAATTAGTCTTATTTTCAAGTGCAGTTGAATCTGCCTGCGGATCTGCCCGCTCTGCTATGGGCCCGTTCTACTGTCCGGCAGATCAGAAAGTTTACATTGATCTAAGTTTCTACCGCGATCTCCAAACCAAATACCAAGCACCCGGAGACTTTGCTCAAGCGTATGTCATTGCCCATGAGGTTGGGCATCATGTCCAAAATTTATTGGGCACATCAGACAAGGTGCAACGGCTGCAAAAGCAGGTCAGCAAAACAGAAGCCAATCAGCTTTCAGTAATGCTGGAATTGCAGGCAGACTGTTATGCAGGCGTTTGGGGGAATCGCGCCCAGCGATCGCGGCAAATTCTAGAGCAAGGTGACATTGAAGAAGCATTGGGTGCGGCAAGCGCGATTGGCGACGATCGGCTGCAAGAGCAAGCGAGGGGACGCGTCGTTCCAGAATCCTTTACTCATGGTAGTTCTGCTCAACGCACGCGCTGGTTTAAGCGAGGCATTGAGACGGGAGATCCGGAGCAATGCAACACCTTTGCAGCCAACAGCCTCTAAAGCATTGAGCGAGTTATTTATCCTTCAGTTCAATAGCTTCATGAGATTTCGTATCGAGTATTACAAAACACAAGCTATTTCTTAGAAAGTAGTTTACACTTATTTACAGATACGAAAAACAAAAACTAGGTGAATACGTGGCTGACATTGTTGATACTGCCGTTAATGCTGGTTCATTCAGCACCCTAGTTGCCGCAGTCAAGGCTGCCAATTTGGTTGATACGCTCAAAGGCAAAGGTCCTTTTACCGTCTTTGCACCAACGGACGAAGCATTTGCTAAGCTTCCCGAAGGAACAGTAGATGGGTTGCTCAAGGACACGGCAAAACTTAAGCAAATCTTGACCTATCATGTCGTAGAAGGTAAAGTGATGGCGGCTGATGTCGTTAAGCTGAAATCAGCTACTACGGTCCAAGGTTCAGATGTAAAAATTGATGCTTCCAGTGGTGTCAAAGTGAATGAGTCTACCGTCACAACTCCTGATGTTGCGGCTGATAATGGTGTCATTCATATTATCGATACCGTGTTGATTCCTGCATAAGCGCGATCGTCGCACTTAACCTATAGTTTCAGAGGGGCAGCAACTAGCGCTAGTTGCTGCCCCTCTGCTTTTTTATATACCTATATTCTTTAGCTACCTAAGCGCTAGTAGTTGCAGGTTCAATTTGAAGGCTTCCCATATAGACATAGCCAGCGAAACCATCAATGCTGTTCTGATAACTGAACAGTTGCGCTGAGCCGTTCTTGTCGCCTTCTTTTACTTTGTGATAATCAAATTCAAAGATTCGGAATTTCAATTCTTCTACTTCTAGGTAGTAATCATTCTTGTGAGCATGAAGTGTTCCCATTTGTCTATCTAGAGTGTGCATAGTGTTTTGCTTTGTTGTACAAGCTAATTTGTTTATGACGAGCTTCGGTTAGCTAGCTCTGCTTTTCTTAGGTAGAAATCCCAATCGCGACGATCGCACTCAACCAATTAAAAAAAGGCTCAAGCATCCCTGCCCGAGCCTCTTAAAATCAGATTTATAAGTTGGGACAAGATGACGAACAAAGCAGCAAGCCATCTTGTTCAATTCGGGGTTTAAGATCTGACCATCTCAACGTTCAATTGTTGCTTCGCAGAATTATCTGCGTCCACCACCGAAGGAGCCACCGCCACCGCGATCTTCACGGGGCTTTGCTTTGTTAACCTTCAAGTCGCGACCCATCCATTCTGCTCCGTCTAGCGCTTCGATCGCAGCGGTCTCTTCTGCATCTGCACCCATTTCTACAAACCCAAAGCCGCGCATACGGCCTGTTTCGCGATCAGTGGGAAGCTGAACTCGCTTGACCGATCCATACTCTGCAAATATGGACGTTAGACCTGCTTCTGTAACTTCATAAGATAAGTTACCTACATAAATCGACATAAGACTGTCTCCAAAATTAAAGAAGTGTGTGGAGTAAAATCTCGGAGAGAAGTCTGCCGATGAAAAACGCAAAAATCCGTTAATCCCAAAAACAAATGCTGCAACCGATACTCTATTCTCTAGTCTACTCTAACACTTTTGCAAAGCGGAGTGTTGCAAATGGACGAAAAAACTAAAATTAAACCAGGATTAGGCTAATTGCCTCCCAGCCCATCGTATCTTTTAGGGTCTTTCTTTGGCTTTTTGCCATCAGACTGGGCTTTCGGCTTTTTAGATTCCTTGTTGCCTTTCTTCTCTTTTGACATAATCCCTCCTACATTAAGTAAGCATTTCTATATAAATAGACGGCAAGCGGACAGCAGCCAGTCGCGATGCATATTATATCCATGCAAATAGTGTCTGCTGTTGACAGACAAGGTGCATCGCTGAACTGGTTACTCCCGCAGAAACGGCTTTGCTAACTCTTAGCTTGAAGTTCGACTAGCGCATCTCCGCTAAAGCGAATGACACGGGAAAGCGAGTTTCGGGAATGTTCAGTTGTAGAAACTGACAGAGTGACATTGCTCCGACCAGGCTCTAAAATGTGCTTTACCTTACAGACTTGCATCTTGTTGTTGCAGTAAGCAAGAATGCGATCGCCGACCTTAACTTCTAACGCTTGAATTTTCAATGACTGCTGAGCCTCATTAAGGAATTTAGCCTGACTAGATTTAGTTAACGCTGCCTTTTTATAGAGCAGCGGACCAATAGCTGTCTGCGAATGTGCTTTAGCAGGCGCACAGACCCTGACCGCTTTAGCTTGATGGCCCTATATAGGTGGAAAAGAAGCTACTTACTGCAAAGGCCTAACTTCTTAGGAATTGCAATACCTCTGCACTCTATCACAAATTTTTCATTAGCAAAACCCATAGTTTATTGTCAATAGAGATTTATGCTCAAAACAGCGATAAGCGTGGGTTCAAGAAAAGCAGGAGCGACAGAGGTACTACAGTTTATAGAAGCACTACAGTCTATGCGAAGCTAGCAGTAATCTTTTAGTAAGAATCTCGGCTAAGCAGGTTAGAACCGACAGAGAACCGTGTGCGATGACTCATCTCTATGCGATCGATTCTAATGGGATCTGCTTTATGCACTCACGTCAGTAGTGCTTGCCTGTCAATATTGGCTGAATTGAAACGGAGAGGGGGGGATTCGAACCCCCGTTGGGTTTCCCCAAAACGCATTTCGAGTGCGTCACCATGAACCGCTCGGACACCTCTCCAGAGCTATGAGTAAGCGTAACTCATACCCACAGCTATCCATGATACTACAAGAGTGCGGCGTCTGCTTCGCCCGATTCTAAAGTTGTCTTAAACCCTAGCTTTGGCGTCCATTGAATTGCGCCCGTTTGAGCCGTCCGGTAGACCGAGGTTCCAACGCGCTGCAACTGATTGTAGGTTCGAGAACTCACCTGAGCGTAAGCGATCGCGCTTTTTGGCGAGAGTGTCTTCAGCAGCGTTGGCGGTAACGCTTTTCCAGACCACCACAAGATTTGATTGCCTTGCAGATCGACTTCAGAAAGTTCTGTCTGATCGCTAGGAACATCTTTGAGCCACAGCCAACGCTGCTGCCCAATTTGAAACTGAACAATTGTTGGATTAAGGCTGAGCGGACGAACGGCGACCGCACCCAAAGCAATGTTTTCAGTTAGCTGAACATACTGGCTGTGCTGCTTCTCCAGCGATCGCATCGCTTGCGGATTCAAGGCAGGCTGATTTGCATCAGACAAATCATAGAACGCTTTAATCGGTAATGTGTCTAGAAGCGTAGCCCACCCATTGGGATTAGAGGGATTCGCCGCGATCGCCCAATCGATCTGATTTACGCCTTGCTTTTGCAAAAACGGCAGCACCGTCGAACTTGCAGTCGCCGCATCCCCTGTATTAACTAATCCGACTCGTCCTCCATCTTGAATAATCAGGATCGGATCGCGATTCGTTGCGATCGCGCTCACCTGCAATAAATTTGCTCTCGCATAGCCTGCCGGAATAAACACTAAACTAATGCCTACCAAAAGAATCAGCCCCCACCAACGTTGACATCGCGGCTGCAACCAAGGTAAGCAAATCAATCCATATAAGGCTAAGGTCAGCACACTAGAAATGGTTCCAAGGGCAACCGAGTTTCCAGGTAATTTGCAAAAGAAGATGACGATCGCAATCAACCAATGTGTCGGATAGTAGAATAGCCATGCCGCATAGCTGCCAATGGATTCTGATGCTAACGCTAATATCGCGCTGATAAAACCACCAATACTAAGAATAGAAATAAGTGGCGTGACAATCACATTCACTAAAATGCTATACGGCGAAACAATGCCAAAAGCATAGAGCTGTAGAGGTAATGTCCAAATATATGCAGCAATCGGGACAGCGAAGAGAGGTGCGATCGCGCTAGGTAGCCAATCTAACCATTTTGTTAATATCGGAACGGTAACGAGTAAACCTAAAGTTGCGAGAATGCTAAGCTGAAATCCTAGATTCCAGATCCAAGTCGGATAGATAAATAGCAGGATTGTCACACTTAAGAGCAATGAACCAATCGGCTTGACTTGTTTATCGGCTGCAACTCCGATTAAAATCGCAAATCCCATGAAGACGGCTCGAAGCACAGCAGGATGAACTCCTGCAAGTCCGAGAAAGATCATCAGTCCTGCCATCCCGCAAGCCACTTGCACCAGTTTAGGAAACCGCCGAGTCAGAGTTAACACAACGCTCAGAATTAACGACACTTGAAAGCCCGATGCGGCGAGAGCATGACTCAATCCAATCTTGGTAAACGCATCTTTCACATCAAACGGAATGTTGACCACGCGGCCTCCTAGCACCATTGCGCTGAGCAACGCGCCTTCGGGGCTTCCCAATCGATCTGCTTGAGATTTAATAATTCTCTGCTGAACCATCCATAGTCCCCAACCCAGTTTCTGCGTTGGTTCTAGGCGCTCTACGGTTGTTGCCTTAAATCCTGCAAAACTTTCTTCCTGAGCCAGGTATTTCTGAAAATCAAATCCGCCGGGATTCAGAGCCGGTTTAGGTTTGTAGAGCGATCCAGTGAGTGCGATCGCGGCTCCTGGATACAAATCTTTCGCCATGACTGGCGGCATCGTTACGTAAAGTTTGCCGTCCACTTTTTCGTCGGTTGACGCTACTCCACTGACCGCTAACCACACTTGCGATTTTCCACTCCGCGTCAGTCTCGGCAATTCTGCGACCCGACCGTAAACCGTCATTTCTTGTCTCGCGTCAGTGGCGAAACGACTGACATCATGAGCGCTAGGTTGGGGCGATCGCAACGGTAAATAGAAACTCGCTAGCACTCCAATCACGCCTGCAATGAGCCAGATTTTTGCTGGAAAGTATCCTGGTTTAATTCGAGGCACGATAAATGCAGCGATCGTTGCACACCCTAAAACAGCGGCTCCACCCCAGGGAAAGGCAGTTGCCATCAGCCCTAAAATGTAAGCCAAGCACCAGATTGCTACACTTGTCACAGCCATGAATTTCTTCTCTAAATCACAAAAACTGACTTAGAGTACCCCGTCTTTCTAATGGTCTGTCGATTTTGAACTAGGGGATTAAGGACGCTTGCGGCGGCACTTCTCGATAAAGAATGAGGATTGGCTTTCATCTCTCATTCCTCATTCTTTATCGAGACAACGTTTAGATAGATAATCCAAGTCTGATTCCAAAGAAGGCATGAAGCAGTAGAACACCCATTGCAGCGCTACCTAAATAAGCATGGAACATCCGTAAACTGGGTTTGTTTCCACCGAAATTAGTGAAGGCAATAATGCCATTTAGAAACAAGAAGCCTAGCGCAATGTTTGCTGTCCAAAAATGCGGACTCTCTAAAATTGGCTTTTGCTGCATCACCAATGACAATACGCCTCCGGTATACCCTAAAGCTAGAAACAGTGTCATTGCGGGCGCAATTTTACGATGCTCAAGCCGACTTTTAGCAGCAACTTCTTTATCGCTCGATAATCGACCGCGCCATCCTGTCCACGCCACAAAGCTTCCCATAACGAGAACTACGATCGCCATCATGGCAGGGTGTCCCCAATGCACAATCGGCTCTGGAATATTGAAGCTGCGAAACCACGCCGCGATCGACTCTAGAGTTTGACTCAAACTAGACGACATCGTATTCTCCTCAATTCATGCTTCTAATAATTTTTAAGATTCTACGTGAAGTTCATACAGAGCTGTCTATTCTCACTGTAAAAATAAGAACAATCACTCAAGCCTCTTCCTTAATTCATATATCAAGTAGGTATGCTGGGCACTGTAAACACGCAGAAATCTAGAGAGGCTTCTAGAAATGGATGAATTAGTAAGTAAAATTGCAGGCTTGGGAGTAGCCGGATTAGTTTTGGTGATTGTGATGGGTTTTACAGGATTTGCTGGGGCTGCTGCATTAACAACAGCACTAGCAGCATTGGGAGGACCATTTGGAATGCTGGGAGGATTAGCCATTCTTGGAATTCTCACTACTCTTTCCAGTGCGATCGCCAAGTATGGTGTTGATGAGATTGCTAAGAGTGTTGTGCAACAGATGCTAAAAGAAGGAAGAACCAGAGCATCCATCATAAAAGAAATCAATGCCTTCCCCTTAATTACTGATGACTTGAGAGCAAAGCTGCGCGACTTTGTACAACATGCATAATAATTACGAAGCAAAGAATGCCTAAAGATGCATTTGGAAGGCTTGTATTTCTTCACTTCTATTTATTTCTTCTGCAATATTTTAGAGCGAGTTACAGTTAAGAACAACTTCATTTCAGATGTCCTTTAAATAAAGATCCACGTGGAGCGCTAGCTTTTTAATGCAAAGCGATCGCAGATCTCGAAATCAATTTACAGACGCAGCCTCACCTTTTAATAGCGGAAATCCTGCTGCTTCACGCTGCTTCAAATAAAGTTGTGCAACTTGTCTTGCCAAATTGCGAACCCTACCAATGTAACGAGCACGTTCTGTTACGGAAATAACGCCTCGTGCATCTAGTAAGTTAAACGTGTGAGAGCATTTCAACACCTGATCATAAGCAGGTAGAACTAATTCTTTCTGCATCAATTGTTGGGCTTCTTGTTCATACAGTTTGAACAACGTAAACAACAATTCTGGATTCGAGGCTTCAAAGTTATAGGTAGAACTTTCAATTTCACCTTGAAGAAACACGTCTCCGTAGGTCAATTTATCGTTCCATTTAATATCAAAAATGGAGTTAACGCCTTGAAGATACATCGTTAGGCGTTCTAGCCCGTAAGTAATCTCGATCGAGACGGGACGGCAATCTAGGCCACCGCACTGCTGGAAGTAGGTAAATTGAGTAACCTCCATGCCATCGAGCCATACCTCCCAACCGACACCCCACGCGCCGACTGCCGCATCTTCCCAGTTATCTTCCACAAATCGAATATCGTGATCTTCAGGATGGATTCCTAATGTTTTCAACGACTCTAAATAGACCTCTTGAATATCATCAGGTGAAGGCTTGATCAGCACTTGATACTGATAGTAATGCTGCACTCGATTCGGGTTTTCTCCATAGCGTCCATCGCCAGGGCGGCGGCAGGGTTCTACATAAGCAACCGACCACGGTTCAGGTCCAATGGCTCTTAAAAATGTGTGCGGGCTCTTGGTTCCTGCCCCTTTTTCCGTGTCGTAGGGTTGAACAATGAGACACCCGCGATCGCTCCAAAATTGATGCAACGTAGCAATAACCGACTGAAAATTCATACTCTTCTCATTCTCCTGCTTTTAACACTTGCTCTGCGGTCAGGTGCAGATCGTCAAAGTTGGGAGAGACGATACGATCGTTGCCTCGAAACTGCGTCACCTGATACTCACTGTTGTCTAGTTCACAGACCGATATTACCTCGATTTCAGGATCAACAATCCAGTACTCAGGAACTGCGATCGCGGCATACTGCGATCTCTTTGCTACATAATCACGGTCACGCTGCAACTCGCCTGGACTTACCACTTCAACAACCAACTCGCCTGGACTTACCACTTCAACAACCAAGATAGGAGGAGCCATCGAAAGCCGAATCGTGTTGCGACGTTGCAATTGGGGCACATGCTCTTCTCGAAGAATCGTCAAATCAGGATATCGGTTGCGGGGTTCGCCTCGAACTTCAAGTTCTAGCCCATGCGGTCTAACTCTAATATGTCCGACGATCGCAGCGAACTGTAGCAGTAGAAAGACAGCAATTTCTGTATTTTGTCCTGACTCTGGGGGCACTTCGATTAATTCTCCGTTAAACAGTTCGTATAGTGCATCTGTGCCATCGTCATAAGTCAGATAGTCGTCAAAGCTTAGAAAACGCTGTTTGGCTTGAGTCATCGCAATTGCAAATAGCAGGGTTGCTCTGAGCCAGGACTATCTTCGATACAATGAAGTGTCCTAGCACGATTGAGACATTTACATGCTACCGCGAGAAGACCTGCTTAAAGGTATAGAAAATCGAGACACTGTGGCGCGAGTGATCGACCAGGCCGAACAGGCGATTAAAACGTGGGAGGTTGTTCAAAGCGATTTTCTATCGCCCCCTGAATTCGCCGAGGTGCAGCAGGCCTTTAGTCGATTGACCGAGGTGCAGTTGATTGGATGGGGCGGCTATCCGCAAGCAGAACGAAAGCGTCTTGCGATCGCCCGTCCTGACCTTCCTCTAGAAACCGATCAAGTTGAGCTTGCTGCCCTTGAAATTGCCGGAAATTTCCTCTTTGATCCCGCCTCTCATCGAGACTTCTTAGGCGCACTGCTCGGAACAGGACTAGTGCGGGAGAAAGTGGGTGACATTGTGGTACTAGGAGAACGTGGGGCACAAGCGATCGTCGTTCCAGAACTAGTGGATTTCTTACAATCTAGTTTGCAGCAAGTGCGATCGGTTCCGGTGAAAACACAAGCAATTTCGCTCAGCGAACTGAAGATTCGGGAGCCGAAGAAGAAAGAACTAACGACCGTGGAAGCGTCGATGAGACTCGATGCGATCGCGTCTGCTGGCTTTGGCATGTCGCGTAGCAAAATGGCGGATCTCATTAACAGCGGCGATGTGCGTGTGAACTGGAAAGATACCACCTCTTCTAGTCACATCGTTAAGGCCGGAGATCTGATCGCGATTCGGGGTAAGGGTCGAGTCGAAGTTGGAGATGTGATGGTGACGAAGAAGGACCGATACCGCGTTCAACTGACGCGATTTGTTTAAGGTCTCGATTTGTTTGAGGATAAGAATCGGCCCTCATCCCTAACCCCTTCTCCCACGTTTAGGGAAGGGGCTGGAACTGAGGGGCAAAGAAATTTGCAAGAAGTTTAATCAGTCTTGGCTCACTCAAACCCGATGAACCGTTACTGTATCCTTCGCGATTTCTACAGGGCGTTCTGCTGCGATCGCATCGAAAGTAACCTCAGCGTGATGGGGCGTCAGGTCAAATTCATGCCACTGAGCGCGCCACTTGAGGCGGAACTTGAGACGAGTCCAGTTAGACGGCAGATTAGGACAGGCGATTGGACCAAACTCCGTCAACCGAATGCCACCAAAGCCGAAAATTACAGTCTGCCAAACTCCACCCGCGGACGCCGCATGAATTCCTTCTGCCGCATTGAGTCGCACATCTTCCAAATCAACAAGGGCAGCCCGCAGGAAGTGACTGTAGGCATCTTCAGGTTGATTGAGGTCACACGCTAGAATCGCTTGAACGGCTGGACCCAAAGACGAACCATATTTGAGATCGGTACGGGGTGTGTAGTAATCCCAATTTGCTTGCAGTGTCTTTTGGTCAAACTGTTGCCTTAGCAAATAGATCAGCATCAGCACATCGGGTTGTTTGAGAATCTGTCGCTGATTGGTTGGCTCGATGCCCAGCAGAGCTTGCATCGAAGTCGTTCGGGGTTCGTAATCGGCGAAATTGATATCTTCTAAATCAAAGAATCCATCGAATTGCTCAATCAACCCCGTCTCGCGATCGCGGCGCATAACCAGCGATTTCGCAACGTCTGACCACTGCTCAAACCGTTCTGGTGTGAGGTTGAGCGACGTTTCTAATCGAACGGCTGCTTCTGGATACGCATGAGACAGCCAATCCCAAAGTTCAAGTGCCGATCGCAAATTCCATTGCACCATGCCGTTTGTAAAGGCGTTGTTATCCACATGCTCATGGTTCTCATCAGGACCAATTACGTCCTTGATCTCATAGGTGCGATCGCTAGCATTCCAGGTTGCGCAACTTCCCCAAAATT
Organism: Myxacorys sp.; assembly: GCF_059501405.1. Classification (NCBI taxonomy): domain Bacteria; kingdom Bacillati; phylum Cyanobacteriota; class Cyanophyceae; order Leptolyngbyales; family Leptolyngbyaceae; genus Myxacorys; species Myxacorys sp. Next base: position 24,203 of record NZ_JCACCM010000195.1, on the reverse strand, counting down.
TAGCTGTGTCTAGTACCAGTTCTGCACCGCGATCGCGCATCCACTCATCATCGCCTGTTACTTTCCAATACTGCCACGCCGCATAGGCAACATCAGCAGAAATGTGCAGCTCAATATCACCACACCAAATCCGAATCAACTCTCCGTTTTGTCCAGGAACCCAACGGGGTGTGACCTCATCTCCACTGCCTGCGCTCTCCCAAGGAAACAGTGCGCCTTCAAATCCGGCAGCTTGCGCCTTGCAACGTGCCCCCGCCAAATTGTGATAGCGGTAGTTGAGGAGATTACGAGCAATGTGCGGCTGGGTCAGGCTAAAAAATGGAGTAACAAAGATTTCTGTATCCCAGAAGGCATGTCCTCGGTACGCATATCCAGACAGCGTTTTAGCCGGAACACTCACGCGATCGTCGCTTCCAGAGGCGGCAATTAACAACTGAAACAAGTTATATCGCACACTCACCTGAGCCGTCGGATCGCCTTCAATCTCGATATCGCAGTTCTGCCAAGTCATGCCCCAAGCCGCAATATGGGCGGCAAACGTTGTTTGGTAGCGTGCGGTTGTCGCCAATCGGTTTAGAGCCGCTTCTAACGGAGTTTCTGTATCACGCGAGGTGTAGAGCGTAACAGTCTTCTCGATGGTAATCGTTTGGTTTTCTGTAATGGAAACGGTTGTCGTCAGCGTTGGCTGACTAGACTTCCCCTGCATTGGCAAAATTCCATCTTCTGCCAACACCACAATTTTCGCCGTCATGCCTAGCTGAAGCGCCGAATGCATCGTTTCAGACAACAGCCAAATAACGTTGTTGATACTGCCCTGTTGCAGCGTTTTCCAGTGAGGCACTCCTTGCGTTTCTGGCTCTGTCTCAAAGCCAGATTCAATCTCCACATCGCCCGTAAAATTAATCGATGTGACGTGACATCGCAAGGACAGGACATGTGGATCGGCAACACTACAGAACCGCTCAAAGCGAAAATCGAGAATGTGTCCGGCGGGACTTTGCCACCGGAGAGAGCGCATGAGTAATCCGAGTCGCAGATTGAGGCGGCGATCGTAGCTCAAAATGGTTCCTGAATCGAGCCGAAATGCCTCTCCGTTGACCTTAATGGTCAGCGGCAGCCAGTTGGGACAATTGACTATTTCTGTTGTGCAGATGGCAACGTCATCAAACATTCCGTGAACCAGCGTGGCTGCATTTTCGTTGGGGTAGCCTTCTTCAAATGCACCCCGAGTTCCGAGATATCCATTGCCAATTGTAAAGACCGTTTCTTGAGCGTGGAGGCGTTGCGGGTTAAATTCTGTTTCTGAAACTGTCCAACCTGTAGGGTCAAGTGTGTAGGGGTTGATAGGAGCAGCCGAGTCGAAAGCGTTGGACATGACCAAAGATCCTTACAAAGCAGTAGGGTAGCGATTGAGGTGTGACGAATAGAATCACAGTGCGCCGTCAAAATTACTGAATTTTCCTTGAAATTCATCAGCAACCACGATGTAAGTATCCTGTCTTCATCCCTCTATAGATAGAGTCGATCAATGGTTTTAAGAAAAACGGCTACCCATACCAATCGATAGGAAGTGAAACATTTAAAAATATTACGAATAAAACTAAATCTAAGTCGCGGTTGATCGGTAACGTTCTGTCGCAATTAAAGTTGCGAAGTGATGATGATTTATTCATTCGAGAATTGTTACACTAGCGAGAAATTAGCGTAAAAGTAGCGCTCTCTTCGGCTATTTTGCCCATCTTCTTAAACCTGAACTCGTGAGGAGCAATCTCGATGACAGATATTCTAGACGCCCCCCAATCGACTTCATCTCCTCAGCAAGCCGATTTGCCTCAACGATCGCGCTACAAGCCGCAAAACCATCGACGAATTTTGTGCGTCTTCCCCAAATACAGTCGCTCGTTTGGAACCTTTCATCATGCCTACGGATTAAGGGGCGTTCAGGCATTTATGCCGCCTCAAGGTCTCTTAGTGGTGTCCGCTTATCTGCCCGAAGAATGGGACGTGCGGTTTGTCGATGAGAATATTCGAGCGGCGACGCGGGCAGAGTATGCGTGGGCAGACGTTGTGATTGTGAGCGGCATGCATATTCAGCGCCCGCAAATCAATCATATTAATGATCTAGCGCATGAAGCTGGAAAAATAACGGTGGTGGGCGGTCCGTCCGTTTCTGGGTGTCCTGAATATTATCCTGACTTCGATATTTTGCATGTTGGTGAATTGGGAGACGCGAGCGATCGCATGATTGAGTATCTCGATCAGCACTCCGAGCGTCCGACATCGCAAATTCGATTTGAAACCCGCGATCGCTTGCCGCTCACCGAGTTTCCAACTCCGGCCTATCACAAGCTCAATTTAGATCATTATTTTCTAGCCAACGTTCAGTATTCGAGTGGCTGTCCCTACCAGTGTGAATTTTGTGATATTCCAACTTTATACGGTCGCAATCCACGGTTGAAGACGCCTCAACAACTTCTGCGTGAGTTGGATGCCATGCTAGAAGCAGGAAATCCTGGTGCCGTTTATTTTGTCGATGATAACTTCATTGGTAATCGCAAAGCGATTTCAGAACTGTTACCTCATTTGATCGAATGGCAGAAAGCAAATGGTTATCCAGTGCAGTTTGCTTGCGAAGCCACATTGAATTTGGCTCAGAACCCAAAGCTGCTTGAGATGATGCGAGAAGCCTATTTTTGCACCGTGTTCTGCGGTATTGAAACACCTGATCCAGAAGCGTTACGAGCAATCTCTAAATTGCATAATCTCAGTATGCCAATTTTGGATGCGATTAAGATTATAAATAGCTATGGCATGGAGGTTGTATCTGGCATTATTTTAGGATTGGATACCGATACGCCAGAGACGTGCGATCGCATCTTAGACTTCATTCGCTTGTCTCAAATTCCAATGCTCACGATTAATCTCCTCTACGCACTGCCAAAAACGCCGCTTTGGGATCGATTGCAGCAAGAAGGGCGGATTGTGTCTGATCAGGGGCGCGAATCGAATGTCGAGTTTCTCATGCCGTATGAGCAAGTGATGGAAATGTGGCGACGCTGCATCGCGACGGCTTATGCTCCAGACTTTCTCTACGAACGTTTTGCTTATCAGTGTGAGCATACCTACCCCAATCGTATTAAGGTTCCTAACAGCCCTGCTCGCACGTCTCCTGAGAAGGTCCGTAAAGGTCTAACCATGCTGGCGAAAATCTTGTTGCAAGTAGGAGTGTTTGGAAACTATCGGAAAACGTTTTGGGCAATGGCAAAGCCAGCGCTAAAGCAAACGAAAATTGAACAAGTGATTCATGTCGGATTAGTGGCTCATCACTTGATTAAATTTACGCAAGAATGCACAAAAGGCACAGAGTCTGCGTCTTTCTATTCTCAAAAGTTGCGACAGCGTTAGCAACGCTATGAAAAAAAGATGATGAGGACAGACCGCAAAATGGCTTTTCTTAATTTAGCTAAGATTGATGCGATCGGCGACGCTTCAAAGAAACTTTAGGATCGGAATGCTCATCACTGTTATTGCTGTCATTGCCTGAATTACCATGCTGTTAGGAATTGATGTTTCAGATTATCAAGGTCGCGTCGATTGGCAAGCGGTTGCCAAGTCAGGCGTTTCTTTTGGCGTTGCCAAAGCATCAGAAGGACAAACCCTGGTGTCGGAAACCTTTGCCGCAAACTGGGCAGGCATGAAAGCCGCAGGTCTAGTGCGGGGAGCCTATCACTTCTTTCGTCCCCAAACCGATCCGGTCGCTCAAGCCAACACGTTCTTGAGAACTGCGAAAACGGCGCTCGGAGACTTGCCCCCCGTGCTAGACGTAGAAGTGAGCGATGGCGTGGGAGCGCGAGAACTCAACGATCGCATCGCTCAATGGCTACGAGTCGTTGAAACTGCCACAAAGCGCCAAGCTATTATCTATACCTCGTTGGGGTTTTGGGAAAACGCGCTCAATAACTCGGACGCGTTTCGCGGCCATCCTTTGTGGATTGCTCAATACGAGGTTGATCGACCGATACTCCCTGGAAATTGGTCGCAGTGGGTCTTTTGGCAGTATTCTGATTCTGGTCGCATTTCAGGTGTGCAGGGCGGGGTTGATGTGAATCGCTTTAATGGCCCGATCGCTTCATTGCGAGATTTTACCCAAGGCTATCTTTGGTTAGCGCAAGGGAATCGAGGCCCGCTTGTGGTGGCGTTGCAGCAAAAACTAAAACGCAAAGGATTTAATCCTGGTGCGATCGATGGTATTTTTGGCACGGCAACTCGCTCAGCGCTGATTGCCTTTCAACGCTCTGCCAAGCTCAGCCTCACTGGAGTTGCTGACGCACCCACTCAACGAGCGTTAAATAGTTGAGGGAAGGGGAGGGATGAAAAAGCCTTTGATTTCTTTCTCGTACGAGGTGTTACCGTAGGGCACTTCTCATACTTTGGTGATGTATAGCTGTCGCCATTTCCTTCAGGACAAAAGTAGAGGGATGATGCCTTCATTTAAAGTTTCTACCTCTGCTCTCTGTCCTAACCTAGGTGATAACGGCTATAGCAGTCAATGACGACGTATTACTGCTTACAAGTTTTCTTAATGTCAGGATGTGCCTCGGTGTAGTCTTTTAACTTGTCGTAGCCTTCGTTCAGCAAATCGTTTAACCCTTTGATTTTCCCCACGATCGCAGTGCCATCGTCATTTACCCATTTGGCGCGAGTTGAGTACATAGAAAATTTTCCAGCTTTTAGTGCCTCGTACAAACCATCATCGGCTTGGCGTGGATCGGTAGGCTACCACCAACCCGATAATCGTAGGCATGGTCTGGTGCAAGATTCACGGGTTCACCTACAAGCGCTCCTTAAAGTACTGGCGGTAGAGGTCACACAACGGTTCTACAGCGTTGCCCTCAAACCGAACTAATCCCATACTGGCAAGCTTAAACGCCTCTGCTGTTTTAACTCGTACAGGATGGTGAGCCGCCACAATTTGCTTAATTGCCGCCATCAAGGCTGGGTCTTCTTCTAGCTTCAGCAAATGACGGCGCAAATGCTTGGCGTATGCCCATTCTTCGGTCGGCGCAACCTCTAGCAGTTCTGATAACGTAATTTCTTTTCGTGCAATGTGGTAAAGCGCTACCCGCAATAGATAAGGATGCCCACCCACCATTGCAGTCAGTTGATCAATTTCTGTATTCGACCAATTCAAGCCATGTCGCTCAACCAAGGCTTCGACTTGCGCTCGAGTTAAAGGAGGTGGCTCGATCGGTACACCTACATTAAATGCGAATTGGTTGATATCAAGAGGAACATAAACCTCCTTAGAATGAATCATTACTAACCGCAGGTTTTGCCAAACCGGATTAATCTTCGATTCTTCATGCCAATATCGCAACAGTCCAAAAAAATCGGTTGCGATCTGGGGGCGCATGAAGACTTGATAGACTTCATCAAGGCATAACACTAGAGGTTGATTGAGTTCAGGTAATAAGTACAGTTTAAAATAGTCTGTACACTTGTCATTGCTGCTTTGGGCACCTTGCCAGTAATCAGCGACCTGATCGCTCAGCTTCAGTTTTCGAGTGATCCGCGAACAAAACCAGTGCAGAAATTGATCGAGGTCAGAAAGCGGCTGTGCACCTGCCGACCATAAATTGAGCGACGTTGATCGACAGCCTTGATTCGCTGCGTGGTTGAGAATTCTCACCATGAGTGAAGACTTTCCCATTTGCTGGGGTGCTCTAATCCGAATCAATGCACCGGGTTTGTCGATCGTTTCATAGCAGCGTGCTTCAATGGGCGGGCGTTCGATGTAAAACTTGGAATCTAGCGGGATCTGCCCTCCAGGTTCGTTCAAATTAATGAGCACCTCTGACACCGTGACTTCTGAGCTACTTTGCTTTGGCTGCTCGACAGCAACTAATTTGCGAGTTGCAGCGCTTAGTTCATTGCTAGGTGCTGGAGTAGAGTCTGGAATAGATGCGCTAGATTGCGGTATCAATACTGGAGTCAAGTGTTCTGGAATGCTCTCCATTTCAATAGCAATGCAGCCCTGTTGAAATGCTTGTTCAATCGATTCTCCTGCACCTAGAGCATCATAAAAGCCAACGGCAAACTCCAATGCGGCTCTGTCGCCAACCGCTTGATTCATCCCGATCACATAAGGAATATGCTGAGCTATCGCAGTCGCTTGAATTTCTGAATAGCAGGCATTAAGCAGCACACATTCCACTTGCTCAGCTAACTTAAACATCCCTGCCAAAGCTTCAGTACTAACGAGCTTCGCTTGCCCAGCTCCGTCTTCTAATGCCAAGCCACCTTCACCAACCCCATGTCCAGAAAAATGAACAATGTGCGGCTTCACTTCCAATACCGCTCGACGCATATCTCTAGGACGCACTGCCCATCTTTGTACTAAATCATACTGATCTCGTAGCTTAGAAAGCTTTAGCGCCTCATCGATTTCTCGAACTTCTTGATTTAGGTCTAGCGGAGTTGAGTTTCTAGGATTAGCTGCCAGAATCAAGATTCTCTTGGCGTTGTCAGTACTCATTAGGTGCTGCTTAAGAAGAATTGAAGATGAATTTGGTCAAATTATCGAGGCTCTACATCATAATCCGGGATTTTTTCAGCATTTCCACGGTTTTTAATGCCGACTTTGACTAGTAAAAGTCGCTATATTGATCCTTAATCAAAATTTTTCAGAAACCTTAACGTTATTAAGAAAACGCTTACTCAAGTAAAAGGTTTCTTGTTGGCAACAGATAATGTCTCCTTGTTTATCATCATCAACAGCTAAAAATTCTAGAAATATGTAGAAGATCTTTCCGTGACGATCATTGATGCTACATGAGCCGATGATTTGTGAAGTGTGAAGTGGACAAAATTTGTGTAGTTATGGCAAAATTCAGTCCAACTTCAACCGAAGCATACTGCAAGCGTCTCTCTCTTTATATCTCACCGCCGCCCCCTCACTCTCGACGGCTTACCAAATGCTTGTCCCTGGTTGTAGAGCTTCTCGTTTGCCTCGGCTGACTTAAACAAATCTACAACCGGGTTGGGATAGTCAACGCCGAGTCTCACTCCAAACCGATCTTGCTCCACAGAAGCAAGCTTCCACGGCTCATGCACTTTCGCGGTAGGCACATTGGCGAGTTCGGGCAACCAGTGTTTCACATACTCCCCTTGAGGATCGTAATCCTTGGCTTGCTTAATGATATTGAAGAACCGAAATCCACGGGCATCGTTGCCAACTCCAGCAGTGTAGTTCCAGTTGCCCCAATTGCTGCACACGTCATAGTCAATCAGCAGCGACTCAAACCATTCGGCTCCCCATCGCCAGTCAATACCGAGATTTTTAGTCAGAAAACTCGCGACATTTTGCCGTCCCCGATTGGACATGTAGCCCGTGGCCGCAATTTCTCGCATGTTGGCATCGACAAGCGGAAAGCCGGTTTTACCCTCGCGCCAGAGATCGAATCGCGTTTCGTCTTGCTTCCACGCGATCGCTCGACCCTGCATTCCTGACGCCCGAAAAATATGGTTCCCATGCTTAGCGCAGATGAACCGAAAATAATCGCGCCACAGCAGTTCAAAAATCAGCCAATACGTCGAGTCATTGCGAATGCGCTGCGACTCGTACGCCTGCACTTGCCAATAGATATAGCGCGGCGACAAACAGCCTAGTGCTAACCAAGGTGAAAATTTCGAGGAATAGTCTGCGCCGAGCATTCCATTTCGCGTTTCTTTGTAAGTTTTGAGATGCTCTTGCGTCCAAAAATAGTGTTGTAGTCGCGCCAGTCCTTCCGTTTCTCCGCCCTTGAAGGGAAGAACGGCACGCGGATCGACTAGCGGAGGTTCTAAGCCAAAATCTGTTAGGGTCGGTAACTCACCGACTTCAACTTCCGGCAAACCCCCTAGCGTTTGCGGTGCTGGAAAGGTTTCATAAACGGTTGAAGCTTTCTCGACTTGTTTGCGAAAGCTGGTAAACAGTTCAGGAATGTCGCAAATGTCGAAGGGCAAGTCATCCACATAATAGAGCGTGTGTCCCCAAAACCGTTTGGTTTGAACTTCGATCGCGCTCAAGGCCTGCTCCAGCGCAGATTCAACCGCTCGCTCTTCAGACGTGACTTCCCCATAAAAATACACCGCCTGAACTTCCAATGCCTCGGCTAATTCAGAGATCACCTCTTCAGGCAAGCCGCGTCGCAGGATCAGATCGCTGTTCACAGCCCTTAAACTCTTTCGCAAATCGGCCACGCTTTCCAACAAAAACTGCGCTCGATATGCGCCCGTTTTTGGAAATCCGTAGGACGTTGTTCCAAATTGCCTCTCATCAAAACAATAAACAGGAACAATAGCGGCTCCTGTTTCGAGCGCTTTTATCATCGGCTCATGATCTTGAAGCCGCAAGTCATTGCGATACCAAATCAGAATTCGCTGGTCTGCCACGATCGCTTTTATGGTTCAGGTCATCTGCGATCGTAGCGGGTTCTGCTCAAAAGAGTCTCTCTCAACAAAACAAGGAGCGGACGCAACTCCAAATGAACTGCGCCCGCTCCTTATTCTCTAACTTTGACCCCTGCTGACACCTGGGAAAATGGAAACTTCCTGATGCTAAGCGGCGGGGTATGAAAGCACTAAGCCTGCAACCACTCGTGCTACAGAGGGCAGCACCACACTTTGAATGAGATTCAAGACTAAGAACCCTAAAATTGGAGAAAAATCAATTCCACCGAGCGGCGGAATGATCGAGCGAAACAGATTGAGGTAGGGATCGGTCAGTTGACTCAGAAGCGCAAAGGGCTGCTTATACCAGTCGACGTTGGGGAACCAAGTCAGCAAAATTCTAATAATCAGCAGAACGGTATAAATGCTGATAAAGCTATTTAACGTGGTTAGCAATAACGCTAAGGCTTCCATAGTTGCGGTTTCCTTTCAATGTCTAGGGGTGTTTAGCTTTGAACACAGTTTAAGCGATTCTTCTCACAATTGGCGAACCGCTTTAGGAGGTTTCTACGCTTCCGTCTGGGTTGCGCTTTGTGCCAATCGTATTCTCCTCTAGCTCGGTCGGACGACCGTTGACGCTGCCTAGCTGCTGCCGCACGTCGTCAATTGCCGTATTCAACTGCGCGATCTTGTCTTCCAAACTTTGGCGAGCCAGCTCAATATTTTGCTCAGATGAAGCTCTTAGAGAACGCCGTTTGGCTTTTAGAGCTTTGCCCTGAGCGGATTCAGCCCTAAGCAACGGTTCTTCTACCGATTTATCGCCAAGACGTTGGCTGACCAGTACGCCCAATACACCGCCGACAACACCGCCCGCGATCGCGCCTAGAAAGAAGCCACTTGAAAAGTTATCTTGTTGACTCATAGCTGACTCAAGATGCTTTCCTTATATTGTATCGATTGAGGGTCATTCATTACTCTTGCAAAAAAGGATTTTAGCGATAACTGATATCGGATTCGTCCTTTAATGCGCTGTGCCAAAGGTGCGATCGCCGGCGTCTCCCAGGCCTGGCACGATGAATCCGTGATCGTTGAGTCCTTCATCGATCGCGGCGGAATAAATATTCAAACCCGGATACGCAGCACTCAGTTTTTGCAAGGCAGGCGGTGCTGCCACCACACAAACAATTCTTACAAATGTTGGATCAATGCCTCGCTTGACTAATTCTGCCATTGCCATCATGGTCGATCCGCCCGTTGCCAACATCGGTTCAGGAATCAAAACGCGAGTTTGAGGATCAAATTGAGCGGGCAATTTGTTTAAATAGCAACTGGCTTCTAACGTTTCTTCGTTACGAACTAGACCCAAGTGATAGACCGATGCCAATGGTAAGAGAGACTGTGCCCCATCGAGTAAGGCGAGACCTGCCCGCAAGATCGGGACAACAGCGATCGGCGTTTCTGGATTAATAAACGTGGCAGGACAAGGCGCAAGCGGCGTTTCGACCGTTGTATCTAGCGTTGGCAACCATTCCCGTACCGCTTCATAAGTGAGCCACCGACCTAGCTCAGTCATGGCACTCCGAAACAGAGCCGACGGTGTGGACGCATCGCGAGCGACTCCCAACCAGTGCCGAATTAAGGGATGAGGCGGAACGTACACACGTAGTTGGAGGGTCATAGTTGTTCGTAGTCAGCAAGATCTTGTAAGTTCCAAATATAATACTCCTTCTAAACTTTTTCAGGTAACCGTTCGCTAATACTGGCTGAGACAGGTCTTGGGTGAGATTAGGCCTTTTCTACACAGCGTTGCAAATAGCGTCTCTCTTCTTAGCATTAAGACCGTCTACCAAGGCTCGGCTGACAATTGAGAATTTATTGCAGTTGTATTGACAATGATTCGCAGTAAATTTATAGTGTTCTACAGTGTTCTCCTCTCTAGAGGATCGGCTTTAGCCCAACCTACGATATCTTTGGACAAGTTGGGCTATTCTTTATCTTCTAAGAATGCAGAATGTTCTAGGCTATGGTGGTGTCAGCAAGCTGGATTACGAACAGCGGATAAGCGATGAAGAATTAGATACCGCTGCTAAACAACAGCGCGATCGATTAGAAAAAGCAGGCTGCACTGAAATATTTTTTGATATTTAGATTTTTTGATATTTAGCGAGGAACAGATGATGACCGTCCAAATTCGGCGGTTGTTGTCCCGACTGCGGAATCGGAATAAGCAAATCGCGTCTTCAATTGCGTGATCTACTTATTAGTTAGCAATCCACGCGCGGACGAACCATCAGGGTGAAAGAAACTTTTGAGAGGGGTGAGGCTGTAAAGATAAGCTGAGAGAGTTCAGACAGTTAAGACCGAAGCGACCTTGGAGTTACGAACCCGAAAGTTAGCATGGTTCCGGCGATGGATGGCTTAGGCATTGGTGGCTCAATCGAGACCCCGTTTAGGAGACTAGCAAATGTTGGAGCATCGTCGGGTCTGAGCATTTGATCATTCCCCGAACCGGAGTGTGCCATGAATCAGTCCAACCCAGCGTCGAGGGTTAAAGGCAAGTCAAAGGAGCGCCACGTAGATGCTCCTCAATTGGAGAGTTTGAAGCAAATCAATCTCGAGGCTGCTGGCTTAGATGTAGGAGCTAGCGAAATCTACGCCTGTGTTCCCGAGGGGCGCTCCCCATCGTCGTCGGTGCGAGTCTTTTCCAGCTTTACAGCGGACCTCAATGCTTTAGCAGATTGGTTGAGCCAGTGTCAGGTTAAGACAGTGGCAATGGAATCAACTGGGGTGTATTGGATTGCCATCTTCCAAATTCTAGAAGCACGAGGATTTGAAGTGTACTTGGTCAACGCTCAGTACATCAAGAATGTGACGGGAAAAAAGACCGATATTTTAGACTGTCAGTGGATACAGCAATTACTGACTTATGGCTTACTGCACAAGTCGTTTCGACCGGATGACGCGACTTGTGTCTTGCGGTCTTTGGTTCGTCATCGCGACATGCTACTGCGCTATCGTGCTAGCCATGTCCAGCATATTCAGAAAGCACTGCATCAAATGAACCTCAAACTAACCAATGTCCTCAGCGACGTGACCGGAGCGACGGGAATGCGGATCATCCGAGATATTCTGGCAGGAGTGCGTGACCCCCAGCAGTTAGCACAACATCGAGATCATCGTTGCGGCAAAAGTGCCCAAGAGATCGCTAAATCGCTCGAAGGAGATTATCGGCACGAGCATGTCTTTGCCCTCCAACAGTCAGTGGAACTCTACGACATCTACAGCGAAAAGTTGCAAGCCTGCGATGTCGAAATTGAGCAGCAGATGACTCGATTTGCACCTCGGATTGAGATTGAGCAGCATCCTTTACCCCCTGCCACTCGTCCCCGTGCCATTCGCCCCAAAAACGATCCTGTCACTGACCTGCGTCCAGCCCTTTACCAGATGGCTGGAGTTGATTTAACCCAAATTGATGGCTTGAATATTTTGAGTATTCAAGCGATTCTCTCCGAGATTGGTACAGACATGAGCCAGTGGAAGACGGTGAAGCATTTCACGTCATGGTTAGGGTTGAGTCCGCATAACGAGAAAACGGGAGGTAAAATCATTCGCAGCAAAACCAAGAAAACAGATAATCGGGCAAATCATGCATTCCGGCTAGCAGCAGCAACGCTAGGGCGAAGCCAAAGCGCACTTGGGGTCTTTTATCGACGCATGAAAGCTAAGTTAGGGACACCTAAGGCAGTGGTTGCTACAGCCCATAAGTTGCCGCGCATTGTCTATCATCTGCTCAAATACCAAGTGCCCTTCTCGGCACTTCCCCCGGAACAAGAGGATGCTCGCTATCGCGAACGAGCACTTCGCAAGCTGCAACGCAAAGCACTCAAACTGGGAGCTACGCTTGTGGTTAATCCAGCCTCTGATAGTCAGGCTCACGGGCTTGTTTCTTAGGAGCGAAGATCCACGATTAAGATTGCAAAACTACGGCAGCAGATTCCGCAACTCACAGCTTTATGTGTTGCGTTACAGCATTCGACTCAGTGTTTTCATCATTTGCTCCTTAATTTCACACGTTTGGTCTTTGATTTCAGTCATTGATCCTGTGTTCTCAACTATCTGAAGGATCACAACACTTCTATTTATTGAAATTATTCAATCACAAACTCGAATTCTGTCTTCACCGCGCAACGTGCAGCCGCAGCAAACTCAGCATCCTCTCGAACGGCTTTCTCCAGCTCATCTTTTGCATCCTTCGCTGGTAGTCCTAAAGATGTAAGGATGGCTGAAAAGCCCAGGCAGTCACGAATCTACAGCTCCATCTTTCAAGGAAAGGGCCGAAGTTTCCAGGATCAGAGCGCTGAAACGCTGCTGATTGGTTAAGTCAGTGCGCTTTTAAGTCAAAAGCAGGCCGTATACTCAAGGCGGGCGACTTCTGGCTAGATGTCTATAACGCCTGTGCAACAATTGTTTCAGGCATCATTACTTGTTTAGCACTACCCCTTCGCTAACTGCTGCAACTTGACATTACCTAACTGTTTAGCGGCTAACTGCACAACTTCGTGTAGTACTTTCAGGCTTTGCAATTGTTCAAGTCTTGCCTCTGGAAGCGATCGCTCATTCAGTTTTAAGGCATCTCTTGTCACTTTTCCTTTCTGAGTTTCGTCAATCACAAATGCAAATTCACCTCAAACCCCAAGCAAGTCTTCAGGATTCGTTCGTAAAAATAACACTTTCCATGTTGCGCTGTAATTAATGCCTGCTTCACGCTTTGATGAGCATAGATTGAGCGATCAAACGAGAATATTTTGTCTCCAGTTTGGTACGCAACTGGATTGCGAGAGTAGGAACTACAGTGCGATCGCCGTTTACGTTTGCCGTCCTCAGCTAGTTTTTGTGGAACGGTTGTCGATTTCTGAATGGAGCAATGTTGTTTTACCAACTCCGTTGTCGCCTAAAATTACTGTCCACTGTGCAGGATTATCATTGCTATCAGTCAGATCAAGAACTTGTTTATCTTTAAAGCAAAGAACCCTGTCTACTGCCAACGAAAGGAAATAGACAGGCGGCTCATAATGAGCCGCAGGTTTGCGTTTGCTTGTGGTTTTTTTAGGCTTGTCTGCCATGATTTTTGGGTCAGAACCCTACGCGCTCATGATACTGCTTATCGCTAATAGCAGTAAGGGATTGATAATCACACTTTCCGTCATCATCAGCGAAGAGGTATGCTACCGTATCCAAAGTTTCAAGCTCCAGCGACAAATGCGGCTCAAGATCAATCGACGCCAAACGATATTAACTGCCAGCGCGATCGCGCTCACCTCCATTAGCGCCCTCGTCGGTTGGTATGTGTTTATTGCAGGCGCTCCGCAACTCGATCCGCCGCCTGCTGAAACCGGAACCGGGCTTCAATTTCAAATTAAAAGTTTTTACAGCAACGCAATGGGCGAAACTCGTCGCTACGGACTTGTGTTGCCACCCGGATATGATCGCCATCCCGACCGACGCTATCCAGTCGTTGTCTTACTACACGGCGGACACGGCAACGAATGGGATTACGAGAAAAAAGCGCGGCTCACCTCGGTATTGCACGATCTTTACGGCAAAAAAGCCCTTCCGCCCTCAATTATCGTCACTCCCGATGGTAGCGACGATCGCGGCACTAGTCCATTTTGGGATCCAGACTATTACGACGGTGAAAACGGCAAAGTCGCCACGCTCATCGGCGTTGATCTCGTTAAGGAAATAGAATCGCACTATCGAACCCAGATTGAACCCCAATTTTGGGCAATGGGAGGACTTTCGTCAGGCGCATGGGGCGCGTTTAACATTGGCTTGCGCTATTTAAATGAGTTTCATATTTTCTTTAGTCACACTGGCTATTTCAAAGACACAAGCGGCGATCAAAACAGTCCGTTACTGTTCATCGATCAAATTCCAGACGAAGAGCGGCAACACCTGCGCATTTATCTTGATGCAGGAGAGGCAGACAATAAATATTTAGAGGCCACTCAAGAGTTTCATCAAACCCTCGATCGCTTAGACATTAAAAACGAATTCCGTGTGTTCCCCGGTGGACACGGTATTGTCGGTCAAGACGTCGGTTGGAACTATTGGCATCGCCACCTAAAAGATTCGTTACGCTTTGTTGGAACTCAGTTTAGAATGGCTCAGCGAAAGCAGGGCGCAAATTAATATGTTTAGCGAATTAATCACGCTCCACCGCTATTTTTTGAAACACTTCATTTTTTGAGAAAACGTGATCTCAAGCTGCACACATGGAATGAAACAGCGAAACCGGACTGATACGCTCTCTCGTCGAAGCCGACTGGGGTTATGGATCGCGACCGTACTAACCGGGGTAACAGGGTTGGTCAATTTACTTTCGGCTGTGACGCCGAGTGTTCCTAGGCGATCTGCTTTGCTAGGGCTGTTTCTCCCGTTTTCTGTACAAGCAGGAGGACATTTATTTGCCGCCCTCTCTGGATTTGTCTTAATTACCTTGGCGGTGAACTTAGCTAGACGAAAGCGAATGGCTTGGTATATTACGGTCATTCTATTGGGACTCTCGATCATTAGCCATCTGATCAAAGGCTTAGATTTTGAAGAAAGCACGCTCGCGATCGCGCTTCTCGCCCATTTGTTTTTGATTCGCAGACTCTATACCGCTCAATCCGATCCTCCATCGAGCGCTCAAGGCATTCGCATTCTGATCGTTGCCGCTCTATTTACCCTAGCGTACGGAACCGCCGGATTTTATATTCTCGATGGCTATTTCAACGTCAATGGCACTCCGGTTAACTTTAGTTTTAAAGATTCGATTCTCCAGACCTTAGCGATATTCTTTACAGCAGACAACGCTGGATTAGAACCGAAGGGACAGTTTGCGCTTTTCTTTGCCAATTCGATTTATGCAGTCGGAGCCATTACGTTAACCTATGCGTTACTCATGGTCTTGCGTCCTGTGTTGTTGCGCGGCGATCCGGCAACGCTAATCGATCGCGATCGCGCCCGCGACATTATTGATCAGCACGGACGGTCTTCTCTAGCACGCTTAGCACTGCTGCCCGACAAATCCTACTATTTTAGTCCGTCGGGTCAAAGCGTTGTGGCGTATGTTGCCAAAGGTCGAGCCGCGATCGCGCTCGGCGATCCGATTGGTCCACTTTACGATCGCTGGGAAACGTTGAAGGGGTTTCAATACTTTTGCGATCGCAACGATTGGTTTCCCACCTTCTACGAAGCAATGCCCGATCAATTGCCACTTTACAAATCGTTTGGCTACCGTTGGGTGCAAATTGGCGAAGAAGCGATCGTCGATCTGCACACCTTCAACCTCAAAGGAAAAGCCAACCAAGATTTTAGAACCGCAATCAATCGATTCACCAAAGCCGGACATCGATTTCAAGTCTACGAACCCCCGATTGACAATACTCTAATCGATCGATTAAAGCCCGTCAGTGACGAATGGCTGCAACTAAAGCAAGGATCAGAAAAGCAGTTCTCGATCGGATGGTTTGATCAAGATTACTTGCAGCAGTGTCACATCGCCGTACTTTACAACTCCAATGGCAAGATCATTGCCTTTGCCAATTTGCTCTCAAAATATCAACGTCATGAAGTCACCATTGATTTGATGCGCCATTGCCACGACGCCGAAAAAGGCACAATGGATTTTCTGTTTGCATCGCTATTGCAGCACTTCCAGCAAGCCGGATACGACAGCTTTAATTTCAGCTTATCCCCCCTTGCCGGAGTGGGAGAATCACCGAGCGCTCATCGAGTCGAGAAAGGATTGCACTACTTCTTTGAGCATCTCAATCAGTTCTACAACTTCAAAGGATTACATCAATTTAAGGAGAAGTTTCGTCCCCAGTGGGAACCGCGCTACTTGGTTTATCCCAACGTTACAACACTGCCCGATATTGCCGTAGGACTCGTCCGCGCCGATTCGGGCGATCGCTTACTTGACTATTTAAAGCCAGGAACCTAATCTGCCTCACTTCTACAACTTGGAGAAATTAAGAAAACCCTGATTTCAAAGTGTCGATCGCGCCATTCGATAACTCTCTCTAAGAAGTCAAACGCCCTGTGTTATGAGAGAGAGATTGAGCTATCATAAGAATTCTGAACTCACTAATCCGTCCAAACCGTTCCTTAGATCCTAAGGGATGAAGGTGTAGGCTGCACATTTTCCGGATGTGCATATGCATCAGCAGGAGGCGATTTTTTACGGAGACAACTAGGAAAACAATTAGCATGGTCAATCAGAACACAGTAGCTATGGATGTCGGTTTTACCCACGAAGACTTTGCGGCTTTACTAGATAAATACGACTATCATTTCAGTCCGGGAGATGTTGTAGCCGGAACCGTATTTAGCCTAGAGCCAAGAGGTGCGCTGATTGACATTGGTGCTAAGACGGCTGCCTATATTCCGATTCAGGAAATGTCGATCAACCGCGTGGATAACCCCGACGAGGTGTTGCAATCCAACGAAACGCGGGAGTTCTTCATCTTGGCAGACGAGAATGAAGATGGACAGTTAACCCTCTCAATTCGCCGGATTGAGTACATGCGAGCATGGGAGCGGGTTCGCCAACTCCAAGCCGAAGATGCTACGGTGCGATCGATTGTATTTGCCACCAACAGAGGCGGAGCGCTGGTTCGCATTGAAGGACTGCGCGGCTTTATTCCTGGCTCTCACATCAGCACTCGCAAGCCGAAGGAAGAATTAGTCGCTGAAGAGTTACCGCTCAAGTTTTTAGAAGTAGACGAAGAGCGCAACCGTCTCGTTCTGAGCCATCGTCGGGCGCTGGTTGAGCGTAAGATGAACCGTCTGGAAGTTGGCGAAGTCGTGATTGGCACGGTGCGCGGCATCAAGCCTTATGGTGCGTTCATTGATATCGGCGGTGTTAGCGGTTTGCTACACATTTCTGAAATTTCTCACGATCACATTGATACGCCCCACAGCGTGTTCAATGTGAATGACGAAGTTAAAGTCATGATCATTGATCTTGATGCTGAGCGGGGGCGGATTTCGCTCTCGACGAAGCAGCTTGAGCCAGAACCGGGCGATATGGTGAAGAACCCGAGTGTGGTGTATGAGAAAGCCGAGGAAATGGCCGCTAAGTATCGCGAAACGGTAATGCAGCAACAGCAGGGCGGGGCACCGGCTGCCGTTGCAGAAGCACCACCTGCGATCGAAGCACCTACAGAAGAGGAGGAATTAGAAATTCCTTCCGCTGTTGAGGAGCCGGAAATCCCTTCAGCCGTTGAAGAAGTGCCTGAAGCGACTCCAGAAGCAGAGTTAGTGCCTGTCACTGAAGAATAATCGCAACTCTACAAAGCGATTAACACTGTAAGAGGGAGTAATCCCTCTTTTTTTGTGAACTGATCCAAAGCACCCCGATTGGCTCTACTCGCTTCAAAAGACTGCATGCTGTAAAGATCTAATAATTCTCCGATGGAAAGACAGAACCTTGTTTAGTCGGAATCTGGAGATCTAATATAGAGACAGTAGCGTTAGGCAAGTGATCCTTATCGAAACGGTTTACGGTCATCTTCAAGGTCTCAAATCTAGTCAGTTAAAGCAGTTGCAGCGCTTGTACCATCAGCGTCTACCCGGCGATCGCATCACCACGCCAGAATTTGCTCAGCGCCTCGCTGCCATTAGTACAGATCTGAACCAGCCTGTCTGTGCTTATATCAATCGGCGCGGGCAGGTGATTCGCGTTGGCGTCGGCACACCGAGGCAAACCCAGATTCCGCCGCTAGAACTCCCTCGCTACGGGGCAGAGCGTCTGTGCGGTATTCGGTGTATTGCGACTCAACTCAAACAAGATCCGCCTGGAGAGTCAGCGCTGACGGCTATGGCAATTCAGCGACTTGATGCTCTTGTAGCGCTGACTCTCACAGGTGGCGGTTTCGAGCGGCGCGGCGGTGGCGCCACCGGATATGTGAAAGCGGCCTACCTAGCGCATTTGGTTCCTCACCCAGAAGCCAACTGGACGGTTTCGCCTGCCCTTAGTCTCGATATCGTTGCTAACCAAGATTTTCTAGACCTAGTTGAAGGACTAGAGGAAGAATTTCAGCGCGAATCGGCCGGGCAACAGGTGGATGGCGATCATGATCAGGTGTTGGTCGTGGGGGTGCAGACGGCTAATCTATCCCCGCAGCGCTTTGAGGATGGTCTACAGGAATTGGCTCGGTTGGTGGATACGGCAGGCGGAGAAGTGCTACAAACGTTGAAACAAAAACGTCCTCGTCCCCATCCTCAAACCGTAGTCGGCGAAGGAAAAGTGCAGGAAATTTCGCTCACGGCACAGACGATCGGGGCAAATTTGATTGTCTTTGATCGCGACCTGTCACCAGCGCAGGTGCGAAACTTGGAGACGCAGATCGGCATTCGAGTGGTCGATCGCACCGAAGTGATTCTCGATATTTTTGCCCAACGAGCGCGATCGGGAGCAGGTAAACTCCAAGTCGAGCTAGCTCAGCTGGAATATATGCTGCCCAGGCTTGCAGGACGCGGACAAGCCATGTCTCGATTAGGCGGCGGCATCGGCACAAGAGGCCCGGGAGAGACAAAACTTGAAACAGAACGAAGAAGCATTCAGCGACGCATTTCGCGGCTTCAGCAAGAGGTGGATCAGCTCCAGGCTCACCGCGCGCGATTGCGGCAACGCAGGCAACATCAAGAAGTCGCCTCGATCGCCGTGATTGGCTATACCAACGCTGGTAAATCTACATTGCTAAATGCGTTGACCAATGCAGAGGTCTATACCGCCGATCAACTCTTTGCTACGCTCGATCCAACGACTCGGCGGCTGATGGTTTCCAATCCAGAAACCCATGAGTCAACGTCGATGCTGCTCACTGACACCGTGGGATTTATCCATGAGTTGCCGCCTTCCCTGATGGATGCGTTCCGGGCCACATTAGAGGAAGTCACTGAAGCCGATGCCTTGCTGCATGTGGTGGATCTATCCCACCCAGCGTGGCAAAGTCAGATTCGAGCGGTGATGCAGATTTTGTCAGAAATGCCTATTTCTCCTGGTCCAGCCCTGGTCGCATTTAATAAAATTGATCAAGTCGATGGGGCAACCCTAGCGATCGCACGGGAAGAATTTCCTCAAGCCGCGTTTATCTCAGCTCACGAGCGGTTGGGCTTAGAAACGCTGCGGCAACGGCTCTGTCAATTGGTTAGCTATGCGGTATCCACATGAGCGTGATTCAGGCGGCGAAGTATCTTCAACTGGATCAGTTTCTGAACCCATCGAGGCTGCCAACCTTGCAGGGCACTTCACGTCTGCTCGATTATGTGCTGCATCAGGAATCTAACTTTGTCCCCACTACCACCTCAACGGGTGAAACGGACTATCGAAAATCAAAAATTCTCTACGAGTTTCCAGACTTGTCTCAGTGGATGGTGCAACAGGTAGAAGCGGTTTTGCCGACTGTTTTTACTCAGTTAGATCATCCACCCTTTCAGGTATCGCAGATCGAGATTCAGCTAACGGCGCACAACGATGGCGACTATTACAAAATGCACAACGACAACGGCAGCGCTGAAGTGGCCCGCCGAGAACTGTCGTATGTGTACTATTTTTACCAAGAACCGAAAGGATTTTCGGGAGGAGAGTTGCGCCTCTATGACCTCAATGTAGAAACCGGATGGTACGAATCAGCAGAAACCTCGGTGACCATCGAGCCGCGCAATAACACGATTGTCTTCTTCCCAAGCCATTATCTTCATGAAGTCTTGCCAGTGTTGTGCCCGTCCCGCGCCTTTGCCCAAAGTCGGTTCACGCTGAATGGTTGGATCTGTCATTAGCGCTTAAAATTTAAGAAATATTACTATTGAAAGACTATGGCTCCTACTGTTGAAATCTACATCTGGAGTACCTGCCCCTTCTGCATCCGGGCGAAAGCACTGCTCGATCGCAAAGGCGTTCAGTACACCGAATACAATCTAGATGGCGACGAACCTGGACGCATGAAAATGGCGGAGCGCTCAGGTGGACGGCGTTCTGTCCCACAAATTTTTATCAACGATCAGCATATTGGCGGCTGTGATGATATTCATGCCCTCGATCGGGCTGGAAAACTTGATGCACTGCTGCAAGCAGCAAGCTAAAGCAATTTGCGGTTAAAAACGGTCTCTCGTTGGCAACAGATGGGCGAGCAGGTGAGTCTTGCTCCGTTACATCCGCTGCAAAATCTGCTGCCAGCCGAATTCAAAAACTTAGGACATTGCTTGTGAAATTTGCATTCATCATCGATCCGATCCATCGTCTCGACCCCACTCATGACACCAGCGTGGCGTTTATGGAAGCCGCTCAAGAGTTAGGGCATGAAGTGTGGGTGACGCAACTCGATCGCTTAAGTGTTGTCAGTGGCAAGGCGTGGGCATTGCTCGAACCCGTGACGCTGACCCCTGTGACGCTAGGTGAAAATCGATGGGTCGCGATCGCGCAGTGGTACTCGATTGGAGAAGCGCTATTTCAACCGCTCGAAGAGATGGACGTAGTGTTCATGCGAAAAGACCCGCCGGTCGATGAGGCCTACCTTTTCGCCACTTATATTTTGGATTACATCGACCCGGCAAAAACTCAGGTGGTCAACTCGCCTAGGGGCATTCGAGCTGCCAATGAGAAAATGTATGCTCTGCAATTTACGGATGCGATTCCCGATACAATTGTCACCCAAGATAAGCAGGTGATTCGGCAGTTTTTAGACCGCGAGGGAGCGGCCGTGCTGAAACCCCTCAACGGCAAAGCGGGGGAAGGCATTTTATTTTTGCAGCCGGGCGATCGCAACTTCAATTCGTTGATCGAAATCAGCACTCAGCAGGGGAAAGTGCCAATTATGGTGCAAAGCTATTTGCCTGCCGCTAAAGATGGTGATAAACGGATCATTCTGCTGAACGGAACCCCGATTGGAGCCGTCAACCGAATTCCTACGGGCAATGAGTTTCGAGGAAATATGGCCGTGGGAGGGCGCAGCGCCCAAACCGAAATTAGCGATCGCGATCGCGAAATCTGTGCGATGTTAGCTCCCGCACTACAGCGCGATCAACTCACCTTTGTGGGCATAGATGTGATTGGCGGCTATTTAACTGAGGTGAATGTGACAAGTCCAACGGGTGTGCGAGAGGTCGATCGGCTCGATGGCAGCAAATTAGGGCATCAGGTCATTCAGCAGATTGCGCAGCCGCGTTAGGGCAGCAAATCTTTCTCGAATGGTTTAAGCAGAGGTTTAAGCAAAATCACCATAAGTGATGTGCATCAAAGCACACTTGATTTTGGCTCTTCTCTTCTCTGACCCCTTCTTGATTCCCGTGATAAAATTTCTATCAATATAGGCCCAGTCAGGAGTTGCTTGGAGAGATGTTAATGGCAGCAAGCCCCCTTGCGTAGTCAATTTGTTCTCTCTCTGATGATAATAAAACTTCAGAACGTAAAACGCGATCTATCCATGCTTGTTCTTGGTGTAACGCCGTTCTACCCAACCCATGATTAAGCATCTTGAGTGGCGACGAGTCTTGACAACCGTGCTGACCACCGTGTGGGAGAGCGGGCGAATTTGGATTACCGCTTCGGCAGTGACAAGCTGCCTGATTGGTCTGCGAGTAGGCGGCGTGCTGCAAACTTGGGAATTGAGTACGGTGGATCAGTTTTTTCGGCTGCGTCCAGCCGAACCAATCGACGATCGCATCGTCATCATTGGCATGAATGAAGAGGACATTCAGCAGTTGGGTTGGCCGCTATCCGATACACAGCTAGCGGCAGTGTTGCAAACGATTCAAGCGGCCAAGCCACGAGCTGTAGGTGTTGACTTTTATCGAGATATTCCGGTCGGGTCGGGCAATTCTAATCTGCTCAGTACGTACCAATCCATGCCCAATCTAGTAGGCATTGAGCAGCTAAAAGATCGCGAGGGGTCAGGTGTAGCAGCCTCTCCAAAGCTCAAACGGCTCGGGCAGGTTGGCTTTAACAATATTGTGTACGACAGCGATCGCAAGATTCGTCGGGCGCTTCTATATTGGACCGTAAACGGCAAGAGATATCAGAGTTTCTCGCTTAAGTTGGCATTACGGTACTTGAGCGCAGAAGGGATTCAGCCTAAACCAGGGGTGAAGCAGCCCCGCTATCTGCAATTGAGAAATGCCGTTTTTCCGCAACTGACGCCCAACGACGGAGTTTACAATCAAGCCGATGCCGGCGGCTATCAAGTACTGGCAAACTTCCGAGGAGCGGCGGGTCAATTCAAAATGTTTTCGCTGAAGCAATTGCTCAACGGAGAAGTGCCGCCGGATCAGTTGCGCGATCGCATTGTTTTAATTGGCGCGGTCGCCACTAGCCTCAAAGACTTTTCGGCAACACCCTACACCAAACTGCAGCTTGGCTCATCAGGACTGATGGCAGGCGTTGAAATTCAGGCGAATTTTATCAGTCAAATTTTGAGTGCCGCTCTCAACAATCGACCGTTGTTTCAGACCTGGACGGAACCGATCGAGTGGATTTGGATTTGGATTTGGGCGGCGATCGGCACGGGCCTAAGTTGGAAGCTGCGATCGCCGCATCGCACCGCTCTGGTAATCCTGTTTGTGGGAGTCGGATTAATTAGCATTTGCTACGGCGCGTTTTTGGTCGGGTGGATTATTCCCGTTGTGCCCAGTTTTTTAGCCTTGACTGGCTCCGCCCTAGTCATCATCAGCTACATTGCTCACACCGAAGAAGAATTGAAGCGATCAAAAGAATTTTTACATCGCGTGATTAATAGCATTCCCGATCCGGTGTTTGTTAAAGATAAACATCATCGTTGGATCGTATTGAACGAAGCGTACTCCAGATTTTTAGGAAAGCCTGTTGAAGAACTTGTCGAAAAATCGGATTACGACATTTTTCCGGCTCACGAAGCAGATATTTTCAGGCAGCAAGACGAGTTGGTGTTTCAAAACGGACATGAATTAGAACACGAGGAACAATTCACGAGTGCGGATGGTAGAACTTATCATATTGCTACGAAGCGATCGCTGCACAAAGACGCAGCAGGCAACCGATTTTTAGTTGGTGTGATTCGAGATATCACGCACCGCAAAACCATTGAAAATGAATTGCGACGAACCACGTTAGAACTATCTCGCTCAAACGCAGAATTACGTTTATCGCAAGACCGACTGAGCTATCTCGCTAATCATGATGGATTGACTGGATTACCCAATCGAAATCTATTGTACGAACGGTTAAGTCAATGCTTAGATTGGGCAAGTGAGAATGGTAAGTTAGTCGCTGTTTTGTTTCTTGATTTAGATGGATTTAAACGCATTAATGATACGTTGGGTCATGGAGTTGGGGATCTGCTACTGCAAGCGGTGGCACGGCGCTTAAGTGGATGCTTGCGAACCAGCGATATGATCGCTCGGCTCGGCGGCGATGAATTTGTTGTGATGCTGCCATCGATTCCAGACTTAAATAATGCAACAACCGTCGCTGAAAAAATTTTGCATACCCTGTCTCAAGCGTTTGCAATTTCAGGTCAGACCTTACTGGTCTCATCGAGTATTGGAATTAGTCTTTATCCAACCCATGCAGACGACCTAGAAACCCTGTTACAAAAGGCAGATGAAGCGATGTATCAGGCAAAACAAGCTGGAAAAAATCGATATGTCATTAGCGCCGTCAATTTTGAAGAAACCGCAGACGCTTGAATGGTAATAGACTTGTCGGTAAATAAGGGAGAATAGAGAACAGTGACGAGATGAGATAATGC